>JANNJX010000310.1:0-2714 GCA_031396005.1 Burkholderiales bacterium | reverse complement strand
CCGTGCCGCAGCGTGCGCGCCGTGGCCGCCGCGTCGTAGCGCGCGGTGCGCAGTGCCCGGCCCGAGGCTTTGTCGAACAGCGACACCTGCGTCGCGTCGAAGGCCAGTCCGACCTGATCGCCGCGCTGCGCCGGCACCTCGACACCGAGCTTGGCGCGCAGCGTCGTGCCTTGCGCGGTGGCGCAGGTGACGATCTGGCTGGTGCCCAGGTACTCGGTGCCGAGCACTTCGGCGCGCAACTTCGATGCCGGCGACAGCCGCACATGCTCGGGCCGCACGCCGAACAGCAACGACGACGCACCCGGCGTGTCTTCGCGCAGTGCCGGGATCGGCAGCACCGCCTCGCCGATGCGCACATGGTCGGCACCGGTGAGATAACCGCCGTCGGCCGGCAGGAAGTTCATCGCCGGCGAGCCGATGAAGTCGGCAACGAAGACGCTGGCCGGCCGGTCGTAAACCTCCTGCGGCGGGCCGAGCTGTTCGATCACGCCCTGGTTCATGATCGCGATCGTGTCGGCCATTGCCATCGCTTCCAACTGATCGTGGGTGACGTACACCGTCGTCGCCTTGATGCGGTCGTGCAGCGCGCGCAACTCCTGGCACATCAGCTCGCGGAACTCGGAGTCGAGCGCGCCGAGCGGCTCGTCCATCATGAAGGCCATCGGGTGGCGCACGATGGCGCGACCGAGCGCTACGCGCTGACGGTCGCCGCTCGACAACCCCGACACCGGTTTGTCGAGCAGCTCGGTGATGCGCAGCGTGCGCGCCGCTTCGGCCACGCGCTGCTTGATCTCGGCTGCGGGCATGCCTTGGCTGACGAGAGGAAAGGCAATGTTCTTGCGCACGTTGAGATGCGGGTAGAGCGCGAAGAGCTGGAAGACGAAGGCGATGTCGCGGGCCGAAGCGCGCTTGAAGGTGACGTCTTCGTTGCCGAGAAAGATTTCGCCGGACGTGGGCAACTCGAGCCCGGCGATCATGCGCAGCGTCGTCGTCTTGCCGCAACCCGAGGGGCCGAGCAGGCAGAAGAACTCGCCATCGCGCACGGTGAAGCTGGAGTCCTTCACGGCGACGAAGTCGGCGAAGGCCTTGCGCAGGTTTTGGACGCGGATTTCGGCCACGGGGCTATTCCGGAAACTTGCTGACGATCGTGAACATCACAACGCCGGCCAGCGTGACGACGAAAGAGTACGTGAACAGCACGAGCGCAAACGGCTGCAGCATCATGAAGATGCCCAACGCGATCACGACGCACGCGGCCATCTCCATCGGCCCGCGTCGCAGCCACTTCGGCCAGCGTTTGGCGACACTCATTTGCGCACCGCTCCGAACGTGATGCCGCGCAGCAGATGTTTTCTCAGCAACACCGTGAAGACGAGGATCGGAACCAGGAACAGCATCGTGCCGGCGGCAACAGCGGGCCAATCCTGCCCACCCTCGCCGATGATGATCGGGATGAACGGCGGCGCCGTCTGCGCCTCGCCGCTGGTCAGCAGCACCGCAAACGCATACTCGTTCCAGGCGAAGATCAAACAGAAGATCGCGGTGGCGACGATGCCGGTCGTGGCCTGCGGCAGCACCACTTTGCGAAAGGCCTGCAGCCGCGTGTAGCCATCGACCATCGCCGCCTCTTCGTACTCGCGCGGGATCTCGTCGATGAAGCCTTTCAACAGCCACACCGCCAGCGAAACGTTGACGGCGCTGTAGAGCAGGATCATGCCGAGCCGCGTGTCGGACAGACCGAGTTCGCGGTACATCAGATAGATCGGAATCGCCACCGCGATCGGCGGCATCATGCGCGTGGACAAGATGAAGAACATCAGGTCGTCCTTGCCCGGCACCTTGAAGCGCGAGAACGCATACGCCGCCATCACGCCCAGGCCGACCGACAGAATCGTCGAGCCCACGGCGATGATCAGCGAGTTGGCAAAACGCGGCAGGTAGTTCGAGCGACTGACCACCACCATGCTGTTGGCACGCGCACTGCGCTCGCACGCGTTATCAGCGGGCGGCAGGCTGGCGATGTACTCGGCGGTCTGCCGCGAGCGTGTCGTGAAAAGATTGCAGTAGCCCTCGATCGACGGTTCGAACACCACTTTCGGCGGGTAGCTGATCGAGTCCGGCGGGCTCTTGATGCTGGTGAGAAAAATCCACACCAGCGGTACGAGCGTGATCAACGCGTACAACACGACGAGGGTCATCGCCACGCGCTTGGACGTGGCGGTGGGTTCGACGACCGAGTGCGCGGTGGAGATGCCTTTCATCTGTTTTTCACCGCGTTCAGTGCTTTGACATAGATGTTCGCGAGGCCGAACACCGCGACGAACAAGATGATCGCCAACGCAGACGAATACCCCGTGCGCCACTTCTCGAAGGCCTCGCGCTTGAGCGTGATCGACACCACCTCGGTGGTCGAGCCCGGCCCGCCGTTGGTCAGCAGGTTCACCAGGTCGAACATCTTGAAGTTCTCGATGCCGCGGAACAACACGGCGAGCATCACGAAGGGCAGCACCATCGGCAGCGTGATGCTCCAGAACTGGCGCCAGGGCGAGGCACGATCGACCTCGGCCGCTTCATAGATGTAGTCGGGGATGCTGCGCAGGCCAGCCAGGCAGATCAGCATCACATACGGCGTCCACATCCAGGTATCGACGATGACGATGGCCCACGGCGCCAGCTTCACCGAACCCAACATCTCGAAGCTCGACGGCGGGATG
>JANNJX010000308.1:0-2790 GCA_031396005.1 Burkholderiales bacterium | reverse complement strand
GGCGATTCGTGTCGCCGATCAACTGCGCGCCACCGGCCGTGTCGTTCGCGGCCGCATCGGCGTCTCGATCGCGCCCGTGACCAAGGAAGTGGCCGAAGCGATCGGCCTGGGCGCCCCGCGCGGTGCGCTGGTGCAAGGTGTGGAGGCGGGCCAGCCGGCGGAGAAAGCCGGCGTCGAGCCAGGCGACATCATTCTGAAAGTGGACGGCAAGAACGTCGAGAAGTCGGGCGACCTGCCGCGCCTCGTCGGCAGCACCAAGCCGGGTGCGAAGAGTCAGTTGCAGCTGTTCCGGCGCGGACAGACCAGAGACGTCGGCGTGACGGTTGCCGAGTTCGAGCCCGACAAACCGCGCCGCACGGCGCAAGCCACCACCGAGCCGCAGGCCGCACCGGCGGCGAAGACCGCGATCGGTCTGGCCGTTGCGGACCTTACCGAGGCGCAGACGAAGGAGCTGAAGCTGCGCGGCGGCGTGCGGGTGGAGGCGGTCGAGGGCGCGGCTGCTCGTGCAGGTATGCGCGAGGGCGATGTCATCGTCACGCTCGACAACGCCGAGGTTACCGATGCCAAGCAGTTCAACGCCCAGGTGGCCAAGCTCGACAAGAACAAGGCCGCGAGCGTGATGGTGCGGCGCGGTGATTGGACCAACTACCTTGTTATCCGGCCTACCGCTACTCGTTGATACGACCACTCGGTCTTTCCGCCCGATGAAAACTCACTAATGATGTTTGGGCAGTGACGGGTGTGAGCGCCCATTGACTTTCTGGTGTGGCCAACAGGGATTGGGCGCTCCAGCGCTTACAATGACGCCTCATGGAGCCTGGTTTCATGCCCTTTGGGCGCGCAGTCAGGCTCGCAGAATCTGTCCCCAGGCCATCCACACCGCTTTGTGGATAAGCTGTTGATGGTTTTCCTTGTTGGTACCCTGCAACGACAAAAAAACGAGTGTTGGCGCGGGTCTTGGCGGGGAGGCTGTGGCTAGAATGAAAGCCCAACAGCAGTTGCCATAACGTTTTGTTGGAAGGCGCGTCCACTCTTCGACGCGCCTTTTTTTCGTCCTTCGCGGACGCGTTTTCACCCTCTACAAAGAACACATGGCGCCGCTCATCCGCTTTGATGAGCCGTTCAGTACGTTGCGACGAGCTTCGATCAGCGACGCGCTGGCCCACCGCCGACTCAGCGACAGATTCCGATTTCGATGGACCACATCCGCAACTTCTCGATCATTGCCCACATCGACCACGGCAAGAGCACGCTCGCCGACCGGCTCATCCAGCGCTGCGGTGGTTTGTCCGACCGCGAGATGGAAGCGCAGGTGCTCGACTCGATGGACATCGAGCGCGAGCGCGGCATCACGATCAAGGCACAGACCGCAGCGCTCGAATACAAGGCGAAGGACGGCAAGACCTACAACCTGAACCTGATCGACACGCCGGGGCATGTCGATTTCTCCTACGAGGTCAGCCGCTCGCTGTCAGCCTGCGAAGGCGCGCTGCTGGTGGTCGACGCCAGCCAGGGCGTCGAAGCGCAGACGGTGGCCAACTGCTACACCGCGCTCGATCTGCATGTGGAGGTGGTGCCGATCCTGAACAAGATGGACTTGCCCTCGGCCGACCCGGAAAACGCCAAGGCCGAGATCGAAGACGTGATCGGCATCGACGCCACCAACGCGATTGCGTGCTCGGCCAAGACCGGCATGGGCATCGACGAGATCTTGGAAGCGGTGATCACGCGCATGCCCGCGCCGCGCGGCAACCCGGACGGCCCGCCGCGGGCGATGATCATCGACAGCTGGTTCGACAACTATGTCGGTGTCGTCATGCTGGCGCGCGTGGTCGATGGCGTTCTGCGCAAGGGCGACCGCATCCGCATGATGGCCACCAATGCCGTCTATCCGCTGGAACAGATCGGCGTCTTCACGCCCAAGTCGGTGCCGCGCGAAGAGTTGCGCGCCGGCGAGGTGGGCTTCCTGATCGCAGGCATCAAGGAGTTGCAGGCGGCCAAGGTCGGCGACACGATCACGCTGGAGAAGAAGCTGCCCAACAACGCCGGCCCGGCCGCCGAGGCGCTGCCGGGCTTCAAGGAAATCCAGCCGCAGGTCTTCGCCGGCCTGTACCCCACCGAGGCCAGCGAGTACGAGTCGTTGCGCGACGCGCGGGAGAAGTTGAAGTTGAACGACAGCAGCCTGCGTTACGAGCCCGAGGTCAGCCAAGCTCTGGGCTTCGGTTTTCGCTGCGGCTTCCTCGGCCTGCTGCACATGGAGATCGTGCAGGAACGGCTGGAGCGCGAGTTCGATCAGGACTTGGTGACGACCGCTCCCTCCGTGGTCTATCAGGTCGAGTTGAACGACGGCGCGGTGATGCAGGTCGAGAACCCGAGCAGGATGCCCGACCTCGGCCGCATCCTCGAGATTCGCGAGCCGATCGTCACCGTGCAGCTCTACATGCCGCAGGACAGCGTCGGCCCGGTGATGACGCTGGCCAACCAGAAACGCGGCGTGCAGCTCAACATGGCTTACGCCGGCAAGCAGGTTCACCTGACGTATGAACTACCGCTGGCCGAGATCGTGCTCGACTTCTTCGACAAGCTCAAAAGCGTGTCGCGCGGCTACGCCAGCATGGACTACGAGTTCAAGGAGTACCGCGCCGCCGATGTCGTCAAGGTCGACATCCTGATCAACGGCGACAAGGTCGATCCGCTGGCGATGATCGTGCACCGCGCGCAAAGCCAGCACCGCGGCCGCGCCGTGGCCGCCAAGATGCGCAAGCTGATCCCGCGCCAGATGTACGACGT
>JANNJX010000304.1:0-5255 GCA_031396005.1 Burkholderiales bacterium | reverse complement strand
GGGACTACATCCACAAGACCAACCCGCGCATGATCGTGGCGTCGGTCAAGGGCTTCGGTCCGGGCCCCTACGAGGACTGCAAGGTCTACGAAAACGTCGCGCAGTGCACCGGCGGCTCGGCTTCGACCACGGGCTTCCGTGAGGGCCCGCCGCTCGTCACCGGCGCGCAGATCGGCGACAGCGGCACGGGGCTGCACCTGGCGCTCGGCATCGTCTCGGCGCTCTACCAGCGCAACCGCACCGGACGTGGCCAGCGCGTGCTCACGTCCATGCAGGACGGCGTGCTGAACCTGTGCCGCGTCAAGTTGCGCGACCAGCAGCGCCTGGAGCGCACGCACACGCTGCACGAGTACCCGCAGTACCCCGACGGCAAGTTCGGCGACGCCGTGCCGCGGGCGGGCAACGCCTCGGGCGGTGGCCAGCCGGGCGCGATCCTGAAGTGCAAGGGCTGGGAGACCGACCCCAACGCCTACATCTACTTCATCACGCAGGCGGCGGTGTGGCCTGCCGTGTGCCAGGTCATCGGCGAGCCCGACTGGGTCGATGACGAGGCCTACGCCACGCCGCGGGCGCGGCTCTTGCATCTGAAGCCGATCTTCGCGCGCATCGAGCGCTGGACCATGACCAAGACCAAGTACGAGGCGATGGACATCCTGAATCAACACGACATCCCGTGCGGCCCGATCCTGTCGATGAAGGAGCTCGCCAACGAGCCGGCGCTGCGGGCCAGCGGCACCATCGTCGAAGTCGATCACCCGACGCGTGGCAGGTATTTGTCGGTCGGCAACCCGATCAAGCTGTCGGACAGCCCGACCGAGGTCACGCGCTCGCCGCTGCTGGGCGAACACACTGAGCAGGTGTTGGCACAGTTGGGTTTTTCTGCTGCGGAAGTTGAACAGTTGCGCAGCGAAGGCGACGTCTGATGAATGCCCGAACGATCCCGATCGTCGCTGAAGGTGCCGTGCGGCAGCGCAAGCGAGAGGCCCCCAAGGGCCGCGTCGTCGATGCCGCTGCTCTCGAAGAAGTGCGTGAGCTGCTCGGCACAGCGTCGCGGGCGCATGACCTGCTGATCGAGCACCTGCACCGGCTGCAGGACCGCTTCGGCCACCTCAGTGCACGCCATCTGGCGGCGCTGGCGCGCGAGATGGGTCTGGCGCAGACGGAGGTCTATGAGGTCGCGACCTTCTATCACCACTTCGACGTGGTCAAGGAAGGTGACGCCATGCCCGCCGCGCTGACCGTGCGCGTTTGCGACGGCCTGTCGTGCGAGATGGCGGGCGCGCAAGACCTGCTGGCGAAGCTGCCGAGAATTCTCGGCAAGGCAGTGCGCGTGATCGCGGCGCCTTGCATCGGTCGCTGCGAGCAAGCGCCCGCCGTCGCGGTAGGGCAGCATCCGGTGGCCAACGCCAGTTGCGAGAGCGTGCAAGCCAAGGTCGAGGCTGCGGTGACGACGCACACGCCAAGCGGCTGCATCGACCGCGCCGCGTATGAATCACAAGGCGGCTACCGTCTGCTCAAGCAATGCATCGGCGGCGAGCACGACGTCGAGTCGGTGATCAGGACGATGGAAGACTCGGGCCTGCGCGGCCTTGGCGGGGCGGGTTTTCCGGCCGGACGCAAATGGCGCATCGTGCGCAACGAAACTGCGCCGCGGCTGATGGCCGTCAACATCGACGAAGGCGAGCCCGGCACGTTCAAGGACCGCGTCTACCTCGAGCGCGACCCGCACCGCTTCCTGGAAGGCATGCTGATCGCTGCTTGGGCCGTCGGCATCGCCAAGATCTACCTCTACCTGCGCGACGAGTACCACGGCTGCCGCGCGATGCTCGAAGCCGAACTCGCCAAGCTGCGCGCGCAGCCGCCCTATCCCGGCATGCCTGAAGTGATCCTGCGCCGCGGCGCAGGCGCGTACATCTGCGGCGAAGAGTCGGCGATGATCGAATCGATCGAAGGCAAGCGCGGCATGCCGCGGCTGCGTCCGCCGTATGTGGCGCAGGTCGGCCTGTTCGGCCGGCCGACGCTGGAGCACAACTTCGAGACGCTGTACTGGGTTCGCGAGATTCTCGAAAAAGGCGGCGCGTGGTTCGCTTCGCAAGGGCGTAACGGCCGCAAGGGTCTGCGCTCGTTTTCGGTCTCGGGCCGCGTGAAGAATCCGGGCGTCAAGCTGGCGCCGGCCGGTATCACGCTGCGCGAGCTGATCGACGAGTTTTGCGCAGGCATGGCCGAGGGTCACACGCTGTACGGTTATCTGCCCGGCGGCGCCTCGGGCGGCATCCTGCCGGCGTCGATGGACAACATTCCGCTCGACTTCGACACTTTGCAAGCGCACGGCTGCTTCATCGGCTCGGCCGCGGTGATCGTGCTGTCTGACAAGGACAGCGCCGTCGCTGCCGCGCGCAACATGATGCGGTTCTTCGCGCACGAGTCGTGCGGGCAATGCACGCCTTGCCGCAACGGCACCGCGAAAGCGTCGGCGTTGATCGAGCAGCCGAAGTGGGACCTGCCGCTGCTCGCTGATCTGTCAGCCGTGATGCGCGATGCATCGATCTGCGGTCTGGGCCAGGCAGCGCCGAATCCGATCGATTGCGTCGTCAAGTACTTTCCGCAGGAAATCGCATGACCGCACGCGAAACCATCACCTTCAAACTCGACGGCCGCGATGTCTTTGCGGTACCCGGTGAGCCGCTGATCGAAGTCGCCAAGCGCGAAGGCATCGAGATCCCTCACCTTTGCTACAAGCCGGGCCTCGACGCGGTGGGCAACTGCCGCGCCTGCATGGTCGAGATCGACGGCGAGCGCGTGTTGGCGCCCTCGTGCTGCCGCAGCGCCAGCGCCGGCATGAAGGTGACGACGACCAGCGAGCGCGTGCAGCGCTCGCAAAAGCTGGTGCTCGAGCTGCTGCTGGCCGACATGCCCGAACGCGACTACACGCGCCACAACGAACTCGACGTCTGGGCCGAAAAACTCGGCATCGGCAAGCCGCGCTTCGCCGCGCGCGCGCAGCCGGCGCAAGACATTTCGCACCCCGCCATCGCGGTCAATCTCGACGCCTGCATCCAGTGCACGCGCTGCCTGCGCGCCTGCCGCGACGAGCAGGTCAACGACGTCATCGGCTTGGCCTTCCGAGGCGAGCACGCGAAGATCGTCTTCGACATGGACGACCCGATGGGCGCGTCGACCTGTGTCGCCTGCGGCGAATGCGTGCAGGCCTGCCCGACCGGCGCGCTGATGCCGGCGCGCGACGCTGCGCTCGCCGTGCCGGACAAGCAGGTCGAGTCGGTGTGCCCGTATTGCGGCGTCGGCTGCCAGCTCACTTACAACGTCAAAGACAACAAGATCCTCTACGTCGAAGGGCGAGACGGCCCGGCCAACCAGGGGCGCCTGTGCGTCAAGGGCCGCTATGGCTTCGACTACGCGCACCATCCGCAGCGCCTGACCAAACCGCTGATCCGCCGCAAGGACGCGCCGAAGAAGCGCGGCGACTTCACGATGGACCCGACGCGTGTGATGGACGTCTTCCGCGAAGCGACGTGGGAAGAAGCGCTCGAATTCGCCGGCGGAAAATTGAAGGCCATCCGCGACACGCATGGCAAGAAGGCCCTGGCCGGTTTCGGCTCGGCCAAGGGCAGCAACGAAGAGGCCTACCTGTTTCAGAAACTCGTGCGCACGGGCTTCGGCAGCAACAACGTCGATCACTGCACGCGGCTGTGCCACGCCTCTTCCGTCGTCGCGCTGCTCGAAGGCATCGGCTCGGGCGCGGTCAGCAACCCGGTGATGGACGTGACGAAGGCCGAGGTGGTGATCTTGATCGGCGCCAACCCGACGGTGAATCATCCCGTGGCCGCGAGCTTCATCAAGAACGCCACCAAGACCGGCACCAAGCTGATCGTGATGGATCCGCGGCGCTCCGACCTGTCGCGCGTGGCGCATCGCTACCTGCAGTTCAAGCCCGACACCGACGTGGCGATGTTGAACGCGCTGATGCATGTCATCGTGCACGAGGGGCTGGTCGATGCGGCCTTCATCGCCGAGCGCACCACCGGCTACAAAGAGTTGCGCAAGAACGTCGAGGGCTACAGCCCCGAGGCGATGGCGCCGATCTGCGGCATCGATGCCGAGACACTGCGCGACGTGGCGCGCCTGTACGCGCGCTCGAAGGCGTCGATGATCCTGTGGGGCATGGGCATCAGCCAGCATGTGCACGGCACCGACAACGCGCGCTGCCTGATTGCGCTGTCGTTGATGACAGGGCAGATCGGGCGGCCCGGCACCGGGCTGCATCCGCTGCGTGGCCAGAACAACGTGCAGGGCGCGTCGGACGCGGGGCTGATCCCGATGATGCTGCCCGACTATCAGCATGTCTCCAGCGCCGGTGTGCGCGAGCGCTTCGAGCAGGCGTGGAAGTTAGCGCCGGGCACGCTCGACGCGCAACCCGGCCTGACCGTCGTCGAAGTGATGGAGTCGATCCTCGCCGGCGGCGCGGACGCGGTGAGAGGCATGTACGTGATGGGCGAGAACCCCGCGATGTCCGACCCCGACGCCAACCACGCGCGCGACGCGTTGGCGGCGCTGGAGCACCTCGTCGTGCAGGACATCTTCCTTACCGAGACTGCGTACCTGGCCGACGTGATCCTGCCGGCCGGCGCCTTTGCCGAGAAGACCGGCAGCTTCACCAATACCGACCGCCTGGTGCAGATCGGCCGCCAGGCGATCGATCCGCCAGGCGATGCGCGGCAGGACCTGTGGATCATCGAGCAGATCGCCAACCAGCTCGGCTGCGGTTGGAACTACGGCCATGTGTCCGAAGTCTTCGACGAGATGCGCCACACGATGCCGAGCATCGGCGGCATCACCTGGGAGCGGCTCGAACGCGAGCACGCCGTCACTTACCCGTGCGAGCAGGAAGGCGACCCGGGACAGAGCGTGGTCTTCACCGACACCTTCCCGCGCGAGGGCGGCAAGGCGCGCTTCGTGCCAGCAGACATCATTCCTGCGAACGAGCGTCCCGATGCCGAGTACCCGCTGGTGCTGATCACCGGCCGCCAGTTGGAACACTGGCACACCGGCAGCATGACGCGCCGCGCGTCGATGCTCGATGCGATCGAGCCCGATCCGACCGCGCTGGTGCACCCACTCGACCTCGATGCGCTCGGTGCGCAGCCCGGTGACCTGGTGACGATCGCCTCGCGTCGCGGCACCGTGTGCCTGTACGCGCGCGCCGACGACGGCATGCCGCGCGGTGCGGTCTTCGTGCC
>JANNJX010000271.1:0-4751 GCA_031396005.1 Burkholderiales bacterium | reverse complement strand
TCGTCGATGCCGCCGCCGCGCGTGGCGTGCGCGAAGCCGAGGTGGCGCAGGTCGATGCGCTGCCAGTCGATGTGGTCGGTGGCCTGCTGCGCGCGCTGCAGCGTCGAGGCCGGCGCTTCGCGGATCGGCGCGGCGCTGGCGAAGTCGGCGCGCATGCGAGCCAAGCCCTGGAAGTTGGCCGCCATCGACACCATCACGCCCGCGGCCTGCTGCGCGTACTGGTGCGCCATCAACAGGTTGCCGACCAGCAGCACGCCGCCGGCGGTGGCCGGTGCGGCGCCGCCGCCGCTGGTGAGCGCATAAACGACCACCAGCGTCCAACACAGCGCCATCGTCAGCAGGTCCACTGCGCACCACTTCCACTCGGCGAGCACGATGCTGCGCGACACAGGTTTGAACAGCGCCGCGAGCCGCGTGTCCAGCAGCGAGCGCGTGGCGCGCTGCAGGCGCAGGCTCGCCACCGCGCCGATGTTGCCGACGAAGTCCAAGAGGCGCGCCACGTAGCGCCGCTCGGCCTGGTTCTCCTCGGCCGCCAGGCGCATCAGAGCGCGGTCGAAGCCCAGCACCGCCAGCGCCACGGTGAAGAAGCCGACCGCGGCGACGCCGCCGGCCAGCGGCGACAACAGCCACAGCGCCACCAGCGGGCCGACGAGGCAGATGACGGTCTGCAAGTAGATGAACTGCGTCTGCGTGAAGTTCGACAGCGCGCGGCTGGCCTGGCCGACGCGGTGCTGCAGATCGCCCGAGTGATGCTGCTCGTGCCACGCCAGCGGCGCATCGGCCAGCCGCGCGTAAAGGTCGTCGGCGACGCTGCGCCGCACCCGGATCGCCACGCCGCGCTCGATCACGCGGCCCGGGCCGTGCAGCGTCCAGATGGCGATGTTCAGCCCGACGATGGCGGCGATCCACCACGCCGCGTCGTGCAGGCCGCTGCTGCCACGCATCTGAATCGCGTTGATGGCCTGCGCGGTGAGCCACGGCAATGCGAGCTTGAGCAGCTGCGAGCTGCCGAGCATCGACAGCGCGAGCACAAAGCGCGCGCGGGCGCGGCGGGCGTGGTGCCAGATCTGGGCGTAGAGCTCGGACAGCGGTGCGGCGGGGGGCAGAGAAACAGCGGTGGCGTGCATGGGTCGGAGGTGAAGCGTCGCCATTGCAACGCGTCACGACGGCATGTGCCGTCATGCACTCGGGGCCTTGCGTGAAGAAGTTGACGCGGGCTCGCCGAGAATGTCAGCACGGCGGCGACAACGATGAAGACACCCAGACGCCATGGCGCTCCCAATCAGGATCCCGAGCTGTTGCGCAGACTGCTGCGCGCCAAGGACCGCATGGATGCAGCCTCGCACGACGCTTGGCCCATGGCGCGGCTGGCGCGCGTGAGCGCGGTCTCTGAAGCGCACTTCGCGCGATCGTTCAAGCAGGCCTTCGGCGTGCCGCCGCACCGCTACCTGGTCACGCGGCGCATCGGGCGGGCCACGGCGCTGCTGCGCGACACCGACCTGCCCATCACCGAGATCGCTTTTCAGACGGGCTGGGAGAGCCTGGGAACCTTCGGCCGCACCTTTCGCGACATCACCGGCGAGAGCCCGAGCGGTCGTGCTTAAGAACTCTCGGACCGTGGCGGAAGAATTGTGCAGTTCGTCGACCAGGTCATGCCGCGTTTAGTTGAAGCGAAGTACGGACCGGTCTTAGAGCGCGTCGACCAAGGCGTCTACGAGTTTGTCAGTCCAGTCCTTCGGCAGTACATCCGCTTTCGTGGCGTGACGTAGCGCGAACTAGTTGAACACGGCTGCTACGTCGGGAGACGAAGGGGCCGCTGCGAGGCGAGACATGCCGGCTGGCCTCGACGGGCGGCGCCCGACCGCACTTTTATGGCGAACCGAAGCCACCAGCGCCAGCACATCGCTGCATGTAACCAACTTCATCGCGGCTTGTGGATGGGTCTAGCAGCTCGCTTGGGCCCTACGCCAACCTGAACGGCATCTCCCGCAACCGCTGTCCCGTCAGTTTCGCAATCGCATTCGCAAACGCCGGTGCCAGCGGCGGCACGCCGGGCTCGCCCATGCCCTTCGGCGGGTCGTTGCTCGGCACGATGTGCACGGCGATCTTCGGTGGCGTGTCGGTGATGCGCGCCGGGATGAACTGGTGGAAGTTGCCCTGCTCAACGACCCCGTCCTTGAGCGTGATCGCATGGCCGGGCAGCGTCGTCGCCAGCGCCATCATCACCGAGCCCTGCACTTGCGCTTCTACCGTGCGTGGGTTCACGCACAGGTTGCAGTGCACGCCGGCCGTCACCGCGGTCAACACCGGCTTGCGCTCTTTGCCTTTCCCAGTGATGCGCGCCTCGACCACATACGCCACCACCGACTCGAAACTCTCGTGCACGGCCACGCCCCACGCCGTGCCGGCGGGCAGCTTCTTCTTGCCGTAGCCGCTGTGCTCCACCGCGAGCTGCAGCGCGGTGCGGTGCCTCTTGCCCTTCTCACCGTCCATCAGCGCCATGCGGTAGGCCACAGGGTCTTGCTTGGTAGCAGTGGCAATCTCGTCGATCAGCGTTTCCATCACGAACGCGGTGTGCGTGCTGCCGACCGAGCGCCACCATAGCACCGGCACGTTGACCTTCGGGTGGTCCACCGTCAGCTGCATCGGCACGTCGTACGGTTCGCGCATGCCTTCGGTGGTGGTGCCATCGACGCCGTTCTTCACCATGAAGGCCTCGAACGGCGAGCCGGCGAGGATGCTCTGGCTGACGACGCGGTGGTCCCAAGCCAGCACCTTGCCTTTGGCATCAAAACCGATCTCGGCGCGGTGCACGGTGAAGGGCCGGTAGTAGCCGGCCTTCATGTCGTCTTCGCGGCTCCACATCACTTTCACCGGCGCGCGCTGGTTGTTGACCGCGAGCGCCTTGGCCACGGCTGCGGCCTCGCGCACGTACTCACCCGAGGGCGTGGCGCGGCGGCCGAAACCGCCTCCCGCCATCTGCACGACAATCTCCACCTGCTCGGGCTTCAGGCCGACCACGCTCGCCACTGCGCCGGCATCCACGCCGGGCATCTGCGACGCGGTGATGACGGTGCACTTGTCGGCGTGCAGATCCACCGTGCACGCCAGCGGCTCCATCTGCGCGTGGTTCAGGTACGGGAAGACGAACTCGGCGCTGAGTTTTTTCGGCGCCTTGGCGATGCCGGACACATCGGCCGCAAAGTGTTTGTCAGGCGCTTGCGTACCGGGCTTGTTCGCCAACGCCTTGTACTGCGCGAGCAACTGCGTCGTGTCGGCCTTGTCGGTCGCATTCACATCCCACCGCACCTTCAGCGCATCGCGGCCCATCTTCGCCGGCCAGTACCCGTCGGCGACGATGGCGATGCCCTGGCCGCCGCGGTCCAGCGCCACCGGCAGCACGGCCCGCACGCCCTTGACCTTCATCGCCTGCGCGCCGTCGAAGCTGATGACCTTGCCGTTGAACACCGGCGGCCGCACGATCACCGCGGTCAGCATGCCGGGCAGCTTGACGTCCACGCCGTACTGCTGCGTGCCGGTGCTCTTGGCGCGCGACACCTTCAGCCCCGTCGGCTTGCCGATCAGCTTGAAGTCTTTTGCGTCCTTCAACACCACGCGCTCGGGGATCGGCTCCTTCATCGCCGCGTCGAACAGCTCGCCATACGTGGCGCTCTTGCCGCCGCCGCTGATCACGCCGTTGGCCACGGTCAGTTGCGCTGGCGGCACACCGAGCTGCTTCGACGCTGCGGCGAGCAACATCGCCTTCGTTCGTGCGCCGAGCTCGCGGTACTGCGTGTAACTGTTCTTCACCGAGTTCGAGCCGCCCGTCATGTGCATGCCCATCGACGGGTCGATGTAATTGCCTTTCTGGTTGCCGAAGCCGGTTTTGACTTTCGCCCAATCGGCGTCGAGCTCGTCGGCGCAGATCATCGCCAGCGCGGTCTCGATGCCCTGGCCCATGTCCATGCGGTTGCAGAGCACGGTCGTCGTGCCGTCCTTGTCGATGGTGACGAAGGCGCTCGGTTGCTGAAAGGCTTTCTGCCCCGGCGGCAGATCGGGCGCGTTCTGCGCGACCGCTTCGGGCGTGGCCAGCGGCATGAAGGCCAGGCCGACGGCGCCGCCGACGGTCATCGTGACGAAGCGGCGGCGGCTGAGCTCGGCGCTGTGTGTTTGAGATTGAGCGATCAGCTTGTCGAGGATCATCATGGTGTGTACTCCCGGTTCAAGCCAGCGCCGCCGCGGCCTGCTTGATCGCGGCGCGAATGCGCGGGTAGGTGCCGCAGCGGCAGACGTTGCCGGCCATCGCAGCGTCGATCTGCGCCTCGCTCGGCTTCTTGTTCGTCTTCAGCAGCGCCGTCGCGCTCATGATCTGCCCGCTCTGGCAGTAACCGCATTGCGCCACGTCCTGCGCCACCCAGGCGTCGGTGACGGCCTTGCCGACGTTGTCGCCGGCCAAGCCTTCGATCGTCGTGATGTTGGCGCCGACAGCCGCCGAAAGCGGCAGCGAGCAACTGCGCACCGCCTGCCCGTTCATGTGCACGGTGCACGCACCGCATTGCGCCAAGCCGCAACCGAATTTGGTGCCGGTGAGGCCGAGGTTGTCACGCACTGCCCAGAGAACGGGCGTGCTCGGATCGGCATCGACCGTGACCGGTTTGCCGTTGAGGGTGAAGCTGCTCATGGGTACGGGCTCCGTTGGGAAGGCGCGGTTGTAGGACAAATCGATCGCCCTGTGCACAAGTCAGGTTTGC
>JANNJX010000259.1:0-4622 GCA_031396005.1 Burkholderiales bacterium | reverse complement strand
AGGCTCAACTCGTAGTGCAGCACCGGCCGCACCTTGGCCACGCCTTGCAACGCCGCCACCTGCGACAGCTGCGACGCATCGATGCGCACCGCCACCGCGTTGTGCGCGTTCTGCACGCGCGCCATCTCCTTGCCGCCGAGCGAGGTCAGTTGCTGCACCAGCGCGCCTTGCGACTCGCGCACGCGCTGGCGGTGCGCCTTCTCACCTTGGCGCACGACCGCCGACGACTTGGCTGCTGCCGTGCCGGCGGCGCCCAGGCCCGCCGCTTCGGCCAGCGCAGCGCGCTCGCCGGCCACAGAATTCTGTTCGAGTGAGACCCACACCTCGACCGGGCCGCGCGCACCGCGCAGGCGCTTGTCGAGGGTGGTGGTGCGTTGCGCACCGTCGGGCAGCGCCACGCGGTAGTTGCTGCCTGCGGCACGGGGCGCGGTCAGCGCCGATTCCCGCGTCGCCTGGGCCGAGGGCTCCTGCGAAGTGTCGCCGCCGCCGCAAGCTGCTAGCAGCGCGGCGCAAACGCCGAGCGCCACGGCGATCATTTTCTTTTCCACGTCAACCTCCAGTCATCCCTTGTCGAAGTCGGTGTTGGTCAAACACCGGACGGGCTGCCATCGATTTGTCGTACGGGTCACGCCACGACACATGGATGGCAGAACATCGATCGTGGTCGCGCATTTGGCGCAGCGTCAACAGGGTTCCCGAGCAACCCACACATCAGGGCATTGGTTTAGGGGGATGCAACGTCTCTACGCGCCGCAGGCGCGTGACACCCGGGATGGCGCGCACCGCGATGAATTGTTCTGGCGCGAGCCGCACCAGGATGGCGTTGCGCGAGTGCACGATGCGCCCGAGTTCGACCACACCGAGTTCGCGCAGGCGCTGCGCCACGCGATCCTGCTGCGCCGACACACGAAGCCGGTGTTGCTGCGCTTGCACCGCGTCAGTCGCAGCCGCGGGCAGGGGTTCGCTGAGCTCGATCCAGACTTCGGCTAGCAGCGCTGGGCTCTGACTCGCCGCGTGCCTCGCCACACCCAACGTCGCCGCGGCGCCGGCGACGATCATCCAGCGGCGACGGGGGCGACGTGTGTTCTCGGGCATCGGTCGCTCGCTGGTCGGCATGAAGTGTTCGAGCATGGCAGGGGCGCGAAGTTGCGCAAGCACGCCGGTGCGTGAAACCGGGCGCGGATACTCCGGCCGACATGCAAACCCTCCTCGAACTGACGCAAGGCGCCCCCGCTGCTGCTGTGATCCTCGCCTCGATGCTGATCGCCAGCCTGCTCGCGCTCTACAAGGCGCCGCAGCTTCTCGATCGCCATCTGCTGCGCCCGTACTGGCTGTTGCCGCGCCGCCAGTATGCGAGCGTCGTCACCAGCGGCTTCCTGCATGCCGACCTGCCGCACCTGCTGTTCAACGCCTTCACGTTCTGGGCCTTCGGTTTTTCACTGGAGCGCGCGATCGGCAGTGGCACTTTCGTCGCGCTGTATGCCTTCGGCCTGCTGGTCAGCGCCGCCGGTACGTGGCTGGCGCACCGGCGGCAGCCGGAGTACGCGAGCCTGGGCGCGTCGGGCGCGATCCTGGCGGTGCTGTTCGCGTCGATCGTGCACACACCGTCGCAGTCGATCTTCATCTTTCCGATCCCGCTGCCAATCCCGGCGCCGCTGTTCGCCGTGCTGTACCTGGTCTACACGATCTACGCTTCGAAGCAGGCGCGAGGGCGCATCAACCACGACGCGCATCTCTCGGGTGCGCTGGCCGGTGTGGTGTTCGTGCTGCTGACCGATGCCGACGCGTTCGGGCGGGCACTGCGTCAGGTGTTCGCTTGAACCTGCGTAAAGCGGCGCCCGGCGGGCTCGTCTATTCCACCGACAGCGGGCGCATGTGCCCGGCGTGCCGTCAGCCGGTGGCGGCCTGCGTCTGCCTGCGCCAAGCGCAACGCGGTGATGGCATCGTGCGCGTCAGCCGTGAGAGCAAAGGCCGGGGCGGCAAGACGGTGACGCTGGTGCGTGGTCTGAGTCTCGACGCTGCCGCGCTGGCAGCTTTGGGCAAGCGCTTGCGCAGCGCCTGCGGCACCGGCGGCACCGTCAAGGACGGTGTGCTCGAAGTGCAAGGCGATCACGCCGAGCGAGTGATCGCCTTGCTGCAGGCCGAGGGCTTCGTTGTCAGGCGTTCAGGCGGGTAGCCCTTCGATAGGCCCAGGGCGAGCGGATCGTCACTGCCGCTGCTGAATGCCCGCGATCGCCCAACTGCGGCTGTCGTCGAGCGGCTTGACGACGTGCCAAACCTCGTCGAACGAGGTCGCCTCGACGTCGGCTTCTTCCTTGACCTGGCCGGTGAAGCGCACGCTGACGATCTGCTGCTCGGCTTCCTGCGCGAAGTCGATCAACTGCGCATCGACCTTGAGCACGTCGGTGTGCTGCTGTGCCGTGTCCGCGCGGTCGTGCAGGTCCATGCGCAGCGCGGCAAACAACTCGGGCGTGGTGAAGTTACGCAGGTCATTCAAGTCGGCCTTGTCGTTGGCCGCCTGCAAGCGGATGAACAGCAGCTTGGCCAGACGCTCGAAGCCTTCGCCGTCGAAGTTGGCCGGCAGCGTCGGCGCTGCGGTGGTGTCGGCGGCAGGGGCCAGGGCCGGCACTGCCAGCGGCGGCGTCAGCGCCGAACCAATGGCCACCGATGGCGCCGCGTTGCGCTGCATGCCCGGCCGCTCATCGACGAAGCTCGGCGGCGCCGCAGGCCGCACGGCCGCCGCGCCGGCGCCCGCACCCGCGCCGGCCATCGCCATCGATGGGCGTTGCGTGCCGCCGCTGGCAAAGCGCCGCATCAACAAACGGATGACGAAGAACGCCGCCACCGCCAGCAACGCCAGCATGACGAAGTTCGCCAGCCCCTCGCCCATGCCGAGGGAGCTGAACAGCGCCGCCAGGCCGAGGCCGGCGGCCAAGCCGGCGATCGGGCCCATCCACGAGCGCTTCGGCGCCGCGGCGGCGGCAGCGCCGGCCGTCGCAGGCGCTGCTGCGGGCGTGGCGGCGTTGTTCGGCGAGGCCGGCGTGCTCTGCGCCGGCTTGTCGGGCGCTTGACGCTGCATGCCCGACGACTTGCCGCCGCCCAGGCGCTTGGCTTCAGCATCGATCGGCGCCAGCGTGAAAGCCAGGCCGATGGACATGGCCACCGTCCACAAGAAGTTTTTCATCGTCTGTCTCCTAAAAACACTGAATCGACGTGCGAGGGGCGCAGTGTGCGCGAAATCGAAAAGCCACAGGGTGTAAGTAACACAGGGGCATGGCGACTATAGGGCGATCGGTGCTCCTGGCCGCCACCACTGCGCCGTGATGCGCACGGCGGCGCGCGGCGGCTTCCGGTCGGCACGACTGCACATCAACTTGCTTGCGTCCTCACAGGAGTAGCCCCATGCACCGAAAGTTCACTGGCCCGACCCGCCGACTGCTCGCTCTCACACTCGTCGGCACGGCCGCTGGTTGCGCCAGCACCAACCCGCCCAGCGCCACCGCATCGGCGAGCCCGGCGATGACCAAGCCCGTGGCTGCCACCGCCGCCGTCACGCCGCCAGCCGATCTGGTCGACGCGTTGAACGGCGTCTTCGGCAACCAGAAGGTGCGCGCCTCGCATGCCAAGGGCTTTTGTTTCGCCGGCCAGTTCGAGGCCTCGGCAGGCGCCGCGGCCGTCACGAGCGCGGCGATGTTCCAGCCCGGCAAGCGCTCGCCGCTGATCGGCCGCTTCTCGGTCGGCGGCGGCAACCCGAAGGCGCCGGACAACGCGAAGTCGGTGCGCGGCATCGCCCTGCGCGTCAGCGACGGCAGCGAGCGGCTGGAGTGGATCTTCGTCTCGGCGCCGCACTTCTTCGTGCAGACGCCGGCGCAGTTCGTCGAATTCATGAAGGTGCGCGCGCCCGACCCGGCCACCGGCCGCATGAATGCCGAAGCCATCGCCGCGTTCTCGAAGGCGAATCCGGCGACCACCAAGCAGGGCGCCTACCTCGCCGCCCAGCCGGTGCCGGCGAGCTTCGGCACGGTGCCGTACTTCAGCACCAACGCCTTCATCGCCACCAACGCCGCAGCGAAGGTGCAGCCGCTGCGCTGGCGCTTCGAGCCGGTGGCCGGCCGCGCGGGCCTGACCGACGACGAGGCCAAGGCCAAGGGCGCGGACTTCCTTCGCGCCGAGTTCGCCGAGCGCGTCGGCAACGGGCCGGTGGCGTTCAACGTGATCGCGCAACTGGCACAGCCCGCCGACCAGCTCACCGACCCGACCGAGCCGTGGCCGGCCGATCGGACCGAAGTCAACATGGGGCGAATCGCGATCGAGCGCATCACCGACCAAGCCTGCGACCGCGAGACCTTCTTGCCGACGGTGCTGCCAGCCGGCCTGGCGGCGAGCGCGGACCCGGTGCTGGCGGCGCGGGCCGGTGCGTACGCGATCTCGCTCAGCCGGCGCGCGGCGAACTGAAGCGGCCACTGCGCAGCCGGCGCCGCGTTCAGGCGTGCGCCGGCTGCGGCAGCTCGATGCGCACCTCGAGCCCTTCGGGCGCGTGGCGCGGGTGGCCGATGCGCACGCTGACCTCGCGCGGCGGCACGTTGACGTACTTGGCCACCACCAGTTGCAGCTCGCGCTGC
>JANNJX010000238.1:0-4549 GCA_031396005.1 Burkholderiales bacterium | reverse complement strand
GTTCGACTCAGTCCATCGTGGCATGCGATCACGCCTCAGTCATCAGGCTGTCACGGACGCAACCTACCGTCTATGTCCTTGCGGCAGCGCACGCGGCCGGTGGTCTCAGTCGTATTGGAGTTTGCCGATGTCGCGTCTGATCCGTCGCCGCAGCCTGCTGCATGCAGGCATCGCCGTCAGCGCAGGGCTGTGGACGCTTCGAGCGCAGGCCTGCGAAGTGCAGTTGGCCAACCTGCGTCTCATGCACCCCTGGGTGCGCGCCACCGCGCCCGGCGCCGACAGCGCGATCCTCAACTTCACGGTCGAAGACGTGACCGAGGACGATCGCCTGGTCGGCGTGCAGTGCATCGCCGCGGCCGGCGCCGCGCTCGGCGGGCCGCAGGCGGCAACGGTGGTGGACTTCGCCATCCCCGCCGGCCGCACCACCGTGCTCGGCGAGGACGGCACGCATGTTCTGCTGACGGGGCTGCGCTTTCCCTTCCAAGTCGGTCGCGTCTTTCCGCTGCTGGTGACGTTCGAGAAGGGCGGCATCGCGATGGCCTCGCTGCACGTCGACTACCCGGCCGTCGGCTGACGCCGTTCGGACTCGCTGCGCTGTCACCGTATCTACACGCGCCGTTCCTAGCATCGCTGTGCGCCTCAACATTGACCGATTCCACAAGGAGAACCCGATGACGATCAACTTCCTGCTCAGTCCGCTGGCCCTGGCCAGCATCGCCGCCCTGATGGCAGCGCCCGCCACCGCGCTGGCGCACAAGGACGATGACGACCGCGACGGCAGGAAGGGCAAGAAGCAGGGTACCTACCTCGCCGGCGACTTCCACAACCACAGCACCTGCTCCGATGGTTCGACCTCGCTGCAGAAGAAGGTCAAGAAGTCGATGGACCGCAACGCCGAGACGCCATGGGGCCTCGACTGGTTCGTGCAGGCCGGACACGGCGGCACCGGGGCGCGCAACTGCACGTTGGCGGAAGACGCGAGCCTGTCCACGCCGGCCTACCCCTTCGTGACGGGTCCGACGCCGTTCGACGTGCGCAACCCGGCGACGAGCCCGACGCCGTCGCAGTACGCCGGCCCGGCCACCACCTGGGCACAGTCGATCGGCGCGGCGGCGATCAAGGGCAACCTGGTGGGCTCCGGTGCCACGCAGGCCATGCACCGCTGGCAGGCGATCCAGTCCTACCAGTACCCGCTGCTCGAGTACCTCGCGGCGCTGCGCGACCAGCCGATCTTCATGGGCCTCGAGTCGGTGGTGGCCGGTCACGAACACACCTCGATGGCCGTCGTCACCGGTCAACTGCCGGCGTCGATCTACCGGACCAAGCTGCCGACGACGCCCGGCTACAACCCGCTCGGCAACGCCAACGCGCTTGCCTTCTGGACCTATTGCTTCGACCGCGGCACCAGCGACACCAGCCGCGGCAACACCACCACCCAGCCGGGCAACATCAACACCGGCGTCGGCAACAACTGGGACTGCTCCGTGCCGGGCAGCGCCAACAGTTTCGATGCCGACTGGAACGTGCCCGCCGCGCGTCTGACCGGCGCCAACGGCAACCTCGGCCATGCCAAGACGGTGCAGGCGGTGAAGTGGATGACGACCTTCCATCCCGAGTCCAGCTACTACGTGCCGGCGCACCTGGAGCGCGCCGGTCCGTTCAACCCGGCCGGCAACAACGGCTTCAACGTCGAGCACCTGCGCAACTTCAACAACGCCGGGCCGAAGGTGGCCTTCGGCTTCGAGAGCCAGCCCGGCCACGGCGCGTCCGATCGCCGCGGCGAGTACAACCTGCGGCGCAACAACTTCGGCACCACGGCCGCGCCGAACCGGTTGGACTCGGTCGGCGGCACCACCTACGGCGGCACCGGTGTCTATGCGGCGCAGGTCGGCGGCGTCTGGGACGCGCTGCTCGGCGAAGGCCGCAACTGGTGGTTCTTCGCCAGCTCCGACTGGCATTCGCGCGGCGCCTTCGGCAGCGACGACCGCCGCAGCGACAACGATTTCTGGCCCGGCGAGTACCAGCGCAATTACGCGTTGGTGCGTCACGGCGACAACCCCAAGCGCGTGGTCAATCCGCAGTCGATCGTCAATGGCCTGCGCAGCGGCAACAACTGGGTCGACAGCGGCCAGCTGATCGACCGCCTGGCCTTCGTCGCCTGCATCGCCAACCCGTCGCAGCGCAAGGACGACGACGATCACCGGCGCTGGGACAACGACCATGACGACGATCACGACGGCGTGAAGAACGGCCGCAGCGCGCGAGCCGTGCAGGCGCTGGCCCTGAAGGCCGCGCGTGGCAACAGCGACATCGACCAGAAGGGCTGCGCCACGATGGGCGAAAAGCTGGTCGTGCCGCGCGGCGCCGATGTCATCGTCTCGATCGTCGTGCGTGACCCGGCCGGCAAGAGCTACTCACCGTACAGCTTCGCCAATCCGTCGCTGGCGCAGGTCGGCATCACGCAGCCGCTCGACGAGCCGGTGCTCGATCACATCGACGTCGTGCGCGGCCTGGTCAGCGGTTACCGCCAGCCGGGCGCTGCCGACTATGCCGGCGCCTGGCCCGACAACTGGGTCGACCTCGCCAACCCGCAGCAACTGCGCTCGCTGGCCACCGTGCCGGCCGCAGCGAAGAACGAGACGGCTTCGGTCATCAAGACCTTCAGCCAGGCGAACTGGAAGAGCGGGCACCACGAAGGCGAGTTCAAGCGCATGACCTTCCGCCTGAAAGACGTGACGGGCTCGCAGTACGTGCGCCTGCGCGGCACGAACATGCCGGCCTCGGTGCCTTTCGAGACCGACGCCTCGGGCAACCCGTTGTCGGACGTCTGGACCAACACCGGCGAGATCGCGTTCAAGACGCAGGCCGGCATCGAATTCGCGACCAACGCGAACCTGCGCATCCCGTGCAAGGCGGTCGGCGCCAACGTGCCCGACAACGCGGCGATCTACACCGGCGTCAACCAGCCGAAGATCGACGGCTGCCCGAACCACCTGCCGGTGGTCAACGGACAGCGCATGGTCGGTTTCGACGTGGCCGCCTGGGCCGACCTCTGGTTCTACAGCAACCCGATCTTCATCGAAGTCAAGGGTGGGGCGCTGGTGGCGGGCGTCAAGTAGTGGTCGCAGCGACCTGGCTGCGCGAGCCGCTGCTGCACTTCGCGCTGATCGGCGGCGTGCTGTTCGGCGCCGACCACCTGTTGAACGGTGGCGGCGACGATGCGCGCAGCAACGTCGTCGACGCGGCGGTGGACAGCGAGGCGCAGAAGATATTCAAGGACGCACGCGGGCGCCAACCCGATGCCGACGAGCTCTACGCGCTGCGCCGCGCCTGGCTCGACAACGAGGTGCTGTACCGCGAGGGCCTGGCGCTGGCGATGGACAAGGGCGACAAGGCGATCAAGGACCGCGTCATCTTCAAGGCGCTGTCGATGGTCAACGCCGGCCTGAAACTGCCGCCGGTGAACGACGACGTGCTGCGCGCCTGGTTCGAGAAGAACCGCGTCAAGTACGACGAGCCGGCGCGCTACGACTTCCAGGAGGCGGTGCTCCCCGGTGACAGCGCGCAGGCGCAGGCGGTGGCATTTGCAGCGGCTCTCAACAGCGGCACGTCGATGGACACGCAGGCTGGGCTGCGCGTGTTTCAGGGCCGGCCGCACGGCAACGTCGTGCAGAGCTACGGCGTCGAGTTCGCGCAGGCGCTCGAAGCCGCGCCCGTGGGGACGTGGCAGGCGCTGCGCCACGGCGACGGCTGGCGCGTGATGCGTCTGGACGCGATGACGGCTGCCAAGCCCGCATCCTTCGAGCCGCAGCGCGGCGTAGTGCTGCAGCACTGGACCGACAGTGTGTCGGCCGAGCAGCGCACGGCGGCCGTCCGCACGCTGGCCAAGAAGTACAAGGTGCAGGTCGAGAACACCGCGCCATGAGCGCGACAGCTTTGTGGCGGCTGGCCTTCGTCGTGCTGGCTGCGCTGCTGGTATCGCTGCTGGTATCGCTGCCCGCGCGCGCCCACGAGATCAGCATGGCCGAGATGGAGCTGCGCCAGGTGCCCTCCGGCGAGTTCCTGTGGCAGTGGACCGCAGGGCAGCGCGGCGCCGACACGTTGCTCAAACCGCTCTGGCCCGAGAACTGTCGCGAGGCCGACGGCGTGCTGCGCTGCGGCGAGGACGGGTTGCGTGGCACGCTCGGCATGCAGGGCGTGGGCGAGCGCTACTCGGCCGTGCTCGTGAAGGTGCAATGGCAGGACGGCCAATCGCGCGTCTACACGCTGACCGGGGGCCAGCCGGCGGTGCAGCTTTACGGTGCTGCCGACGATCCGCGCGGCCGCGGCGAGATCGCGCGCGCTTACGGCCTGCTCGGCGTCGAACACATCCTCGGCGGTTGGGACCATTTGCTGTTCGTCATCGGCTTGCTGTTTCTCGTCGGCTTGCAGCGCCGCCTCATCTGGACCGTCACCGCCTTCACGCTCGCCCACAGCATCACGCTGGTGCTCGGCACGCTCGGCTGGCTGACGCTGCGCTCGGCGCCGGTGGAAGCGACGATCGCGCTGT
>JANNJX010000210.1:0-7858 GCA_031396005.1 Burkholderiales bacterium | reverse complement strand
GTGGGCTTTGCCAGCGGGCGCTGGCCGGGTCATGTACAAGCGATGCCGAGTGCCGTGCTCGCCTGGTTGAAAAGCAACTGACATGAGACCACCCCCACGTCGCTTCGCTCCTGCCCCCCAAGGGGGCCGTCAGTGGCTTCGGGCGGCCGGGCGCCACTGACATGGATGCCATCGTCGAAGCCGCGCTGAAGAAGTGGCCCAACGTGCCGGCCTGCCACGGCTGGCTGGCACTCGACGCGCGCGGCGATTGGTACATGCGTGACGACCGCGTGCAGGCCGCGGGCCCGTTTCCGCGCATCAAGGGCAGCCGCATCGAGCACGCCAAGCTGATCGACTTCATCTGCCGCAACTACGAGCGCGACGCCGACGGCGCCTGGTTCTTCCAGAACGGGCCGCAGCGCGTCTATGTCGAGCTCGAAGCCGCGCCCTGGGTGTGGCGCGTCGGCGCTGACTTTTCGCTGACGACGCACAGCGGCCTGCCCGCCACGCCGGGTCAGGCCTGGCTCGACGAGCACGGCCGCCTGTTCATCGACAGCGCCATCGGCTTGGGCCTCGTGCACACGCAAGACATGCACGAAGCCGCGCGCGCCGTCGAGGCTGGCGTCTGGTTGCCGCAAACGCTGCCGTTTGCCGACATGGCCACGCGCTTCGGCCATGTGCTGAGTCCGCAGGGCGGGCAATCCGGTCGATGAAAAAAGCCGGCGCGACGGCCGGCTCGTTGACGTTGTCGCGCTGAGCGCTACTGGACGGTCGACACCATGTAGCTGACCGCTGCCTTGATCTCGGCATCGCTGGCCGCGCCCGCGCCGCCCTTGGGCGGCATCGCGCCCTTGCCCTTGATCACGCTGGCGGTCAGACCATCGACACCGGCGGTCAGGCGCGGCGCCCAGGCCGCCTTGTCGCCGAGCTTGGGCGCGTTGGCGACGCCGGCGATATGGCAGGCCGAGCAGATGCTGGTGTAGAGCGCCGGCGCGACATCGGTTTTCGCTGTCGCAGCGGGCGCTGCGGCAGCGACCACCGCCGCCGGCGCTGCCGCCGTGGCCACCGGTGCGGCAGTCGGCGTCGGTGCCGCCGGTGCTGCGGCAGCAGCGGCCGCGGCATCGGTTGCGGCGGCAGCGGTCGGTGCCGGCATCTTCGGCTCGGGCAGGTTGCCGCCGGACTGGTTGGCCATGTAGACGACCGCGCGGCCGATCTCGAAATCGCTGAAATCGCCGCCGCCTTGCGCGCCCATCGCGCCCTTGCCCTTGAGCGACGAGGCCAGCAGCGCCTCGTAGCCGGTCTTCAAACGTGGCGCCCAGGCCGCGGCATCGCCGAGCTTGGGCGCGTTGGCCACGCCCGCGGCGTGGCAGGCCGTGCATTGCGCAGCGTAAACCTGGGCGCCGGTTTTCATCGACGCCGGGTCGGACAGATCCTTGATCTCGACCGCGCCGATCTTCTGCAGCCGCGCGGCCACTGCCTGATCGGTCATCGCATCGCTGCCAGCCGCGGGCTTGTTCTGCGAAGTGACGTAGTTGGCCAGCAGGATGATCAGCAGGATCGGCACGATGAACGACAGCGCCACCGCCCAGATGAGCTGCTTCGGTGTCCTGATGGGGCCTTCATGAGGCAGGTCGTGGTCGTCGTGGTGAGCGTTGCTCATGCCATCCTCGTGCTGATGATTCGCTGAATGAAACACGCAACGTTGCGCAAAAAACACTGCGTGCACGGGGGGCACGCAGAGGCGTCGAAGTATAGCGAGGGGCCTGCGCATGCGAGCCGCGTGCAGGCCCGGCCGCTAGAATGCTGCTCCTCGCGCCCGTAGCTCAGTGGATAGAGTATTGGCCTCCGAAGCCAAGGGTCGCTGGTTCGATCCCAGCCGGGCGCGCCACAGCGCCGTCATGTGAGCGCATCGCTCCGCCGCGGCCCTGTCCTACACGCCGACGCGCGCTCGACGGACCCGCGCTGCGCCGCGGCCGGCCGAGCATCGGCGATGAGGATGCAGACGATCGATCTGCACATTTTCCGCCCCACCGAAAGCGAGCGTGCCATGGACAAAAGCGATCCACCGACCAGCCACGGCGTCTTCAAGCCCGTCGGCCACGTCGTCATTTCGTTTCCTTCACTTGAGGATCAACAAAGAGCCGCACAGGCCTTGCAGGCGCTGGGTCTGGGCGCCGACGACATCACGCCCTACAGCGCCGACGAGATGAAGCGGCAGGTGGCGACCGACCTCGAACGCGCGACCGCGCTGGCGTCTCTCGGCCAGGAGTTGAACCTGGTCAAGGCGCAGGGCGAATTGGCCGCACTCGGCTACCACTTCCTGATCGTCAAGGCGGACGACGACGAGATGGCGCGCCGCGTGGCCGACACCGCCCGCCCCTTCAAGGCAGAACGTGCGCAGCACTACGGCAACTTCGTCATCGAAGAGTTGATCGCGCATGCCGACGACGAGCCCCAGGTGGCCGAGTCGCCCGATCGCGGTCTCGACGCGCAGACACCGTCCGGCCACGAGGCCGAGCGGGCGCTGCGTCGGCGTTCCTGACGTGACGCACGAAGCGAGGACGGCTGCATGACGACGATCGCCGACATCATGACCACCGACGTGCAGGTGGTCGGCCCCGAAGACACGCTGCAACGGGCGGCGCAGTTGATGGATCAGTTGAACGTCGGCTCGCTGCCGGTGTGCGACGGCAGGCACCTGCGCGGCATGGTCACCGACCGCGATATCACGATCCGCGGCACGGCGTTGAACCTGACGCCGGCCCAGGCGCGCGTGGCGAGCGTGATGACCAGCGCGGTCGAGTTCTGCACCGACGATCAGGACGCTGCGGAGGTGCTGCTGCTGATGGGCAAGGCGCAGGTGCGGCGCCTGCCGGTGATCAACGTCGAGCGCCAACTGGTCGGCATCGTCTCCCTCGGCGACCTGGCAACGCGCCACCCGGGCAACGTCGACGAGGCGGTGAGCGCGATCTCGACACCGTCCGAGCCCGACGGTGGCGCGCAGCAGCCTTAGCCCCTCCGAAGCGCCTTCGGCGCCTGCCCCCAGGCGGCACCGCCAGCGGCCCGGCAAAGCCGGATCCGCGGCGGCCGCTCGACTGCCCGCGGGCAATGCAGCAGGTTGATCACGGCGGCGCCGCGTCGCTGCCGTAATCCTTCAAGCGGTTGTAGAGCGTCTTCAGGCTGATGCCGAGCGCAGCGGCAGTGCGTTCGCGCTGGTTGTCGAAATGTTCGAGCGTGGCCAGGATGATCTGGCGCTCGCTGTCGGCCAGCGAGGCCCCGAGCGGCAACGTGATGGTCGCCGCCGTGCCCGCATTCGCAGCCGCGAGCGGTGGCGTCGGTGGCGCGAGCACGGTATCGGCGGCGGCTGCTTCGAGCGGCCCGTCGCGCGGCAGCCATTCATCGCTGACCTCCTCGCCGTCGGTCATGACGTACGCGCGCTGGACGGCGTTGCGCAACTCGCGCACGTTGCCTGGCCAGCGGTAGGCTTCGAGCTTGGCCACCGCCGCCGTCGACAACTGGCGCGTGCGGCCTTCGCTCTTGCCGATGTCGGCCAGAAAATGTCCGGCCAGCAACGCCACGTCGTCCAGGCGCTGGCGCAGCGGAGGCATCGCGATCGGGAACACGTTCAAGCGATACAGCAGGTCTTCGCGCAACTGACCGTCGGCGACGGCGCGTTCGGGGTCGCGGTTGGTGGCGGCGATCACGCGCACGTCGGCGTCCTGCTGCGCCGTCGCGCCGACGCGCATGTAGCTGCCGGTTTCGAGCACGCGCAACAGCTTGACCTGCAATGCCGGCGGCATCTCGGTGATCTCATCCAGGAACAGCGTACCGCCGTGGGCGCGTTCGAAGAAGCCTCGGTGCTGGCGCTCGGCGCCGGTGAAGCTGCCCTTCTCGTGGCCGAAGACTTCGCTCTCGATCAGGTTCGGCGAGATGGCGCCGCAGTTCACCGCCAGGAACGGCTGCTTGCGGCGCCGGCTCAGGTCGTGCAGCGTGCGTGCGACGAGCTCCTTGCCGGTGCCGCTCTCGCCGGTGATCAGCACCGACACGGCAGTGCCGGCGACACGCGCGATCTGGTGGTAGATGCGCTGCATCGGCGCCGAGCGCCCCCAAAGGTGGCCGAAGCGGCCCGTCTTCGACCACTCGACCTCCAGCCCGGCGATTTCGGCTTGCAGCTCCGCCGGCCGCATCAGGCGCGACAGGATGGCGCGCAGTTGCGCCGGCGCGATCGGCTTGACGAGGTAGTCGGCGGCGCCGACGCGCAGCGCCTGAATCGACGTCTCCAGACTGGCGTGCCCCGTCACCAGCACCACCTGCGACTGCGCCAGGAGCGTGCTGTCGTCGAACAGGGACAGGCCGTTGCCGTCGGGCAGCCTCAGGTCGAGCAGCACGATGTCGGGCGTCTGCAACGCGATCTGGCGCCGCGCGTCGCGCAGGGTGTGCGCAGTGGCCACGGTGAAGCGCTCGTCGGCGACCAGCGTCGACAGCAGCGTCGCCGAATCGATGTCGTCATCGACGATCAGGGCGTGGCTCAAGGCGCTGCCTTCCTTCTCGGGTGGGGTCGCCGCAGCGTACGCAGCCGCGGCAGGCAAGGGTGTCGGACGGGTCGTACGGCGGCTGTCGGACAACGCGCCATCCGGCGGCCCGCCGGGAACGTCGATTGCCGCAAATCCAGTCCACGCCGCGGAGAACAGCCATGGGCACTTGCACCGTCTGCGCCAACGAATCGACGCGCACGTTCGACATCATGTACGAAGGCGGCATCCTGACCTTCGACAGCTTTCAATGCGCTATCCACCGCCTGGCGCCGATCTGCACCCACTGCGACTGCGTGATCATCGGCCGCGTCGTCGAGTCCGAAGCAGCGATCTACTGTTGCACGCAATGCGCGCACAGCGCGCAGGCCAAAGGGCTCGACCACGTGCCGGGCCAAGGCAGCGAGCCATCAGTCAGCGACGCCGCACCCCGGCCTGACGCAACGCCGCCGCTGTGATCACAGCGGCGGCGTTTGTCGTGTCGGCTTTTACGGCGCCGTGATCTCGTCGGTGGCGTCGTTGCTGTCGTCGGCGCGCACGAGCAGGATGCGCACCGAGTTCGCTGCGGCCGTGTCCGGCAGCACCACCAGCAGCCAGTCACCGTCCTCGGGGGCCGTCACCAGGGCGTCGAAGAACGGCGTCTTGCTGCCGACCGGCGTCAGGCGCACCTGGTACGCACCGCTGGCGACTTCCACCGAGTTGTTGCCACTGTCCGGCTTGACCGTCTTGTAGCCGAGGGCGGCGAACCGCGGCGTTGCGCTCGCCAAATCGACGCTGGCGGCGGTGATGTAGACATCGAACGACGGTGCGTTGGCAGCGGCGTTGAAAACGCGCACACGGGCGTCCTCGCTGGTCACGCTCTTGTCGTACGGATCGCTGATCGACACCAACTCGACGCCGCTGTCGGTCGGCAGGGCGAGGAGGGTGTACCGGTCGCCGCGCTCGGCAGTCAGCGGCAGCGATGCCAACTCGGTCGCGCCGCTGGCCGTGCGCAGCGTGAAGGTGTAATTGCGCGTCGACACGTCGTAGTACTGACTGCCGTATTTGTAGGCCACGTCGGTGGCGCCGGTTTCGGCAACACCGTCGCGCTGCAACGTGACGTTGGGCGCGCCGGGGACGGCGTGCACGAAGCGTACCTTCGGGTCAGCGGCGTCGATGCGGTCGTCGAGGCTGTCGTCGTCCGAACCGCCGCAGGCTGCAAGCAAGGTGGCCGAGGCTGCGGCCAGGAGCAGAAATCGAAAGGGCTTGGGAAGCTGAATCATCGGGAGTCCTCGGAAAGTTACGAAATGCAGTCGAGCGCGAAGCTGCGTTGCGAAATGGGAGGGCAACGCGCGTGCCCGCACACCCGCAGCCGGGCACGGCTGCGCCGCCAACGCAACCCTCGCGCGCTGTATGCCCGAACCACCTCGCGCGCATTCACCCGGCCGCTCGACGATGAGCAAGCAAAAGCTACAGCGGCGCTTGGTGCGCTGAAGACGATTGCCGCGCCGGCGCGCGTTGCAGCAGCAATTGCCGCAATGCGCGCCGGCGCGCCCGTCAGCGCCTTACTGGCTGGCCGCGGAAGCCGGCGACATCGGCGCCGGCGTGCTGCTCGTCGATGGGGTCGTCGGCGACATGGGCGCATCGGCCGGACGCTTGTCGCATCCCGCCAACCCCGAGAACGCGGCCACGGCCGCGACGATCACGACCGGCATCGCCATTCTGGACTTCGTCATGGTTCATCTCCTGTGAGTGAAGGGGCAGCGCGGCCCTGCGGCCACACATGAGCCTCACCGGGCAAGGCATGTGCCCGCCTCGGGGGTGGGTGGGCACATGCCTTGCTGACATCGACACCATGACAGATACCCAGCGTTCTTCGCGCCGGCCGCAGGACGACAAATCGCGGCCCCGACCTGCGACGGCCGTTCGCCTGCTCTGCTGGGCTGCATTGGGCGCCACGCTGTTGGCCACGGCCGGCTGCGCGGTCTGGCGCGTCGGTGAAGCCCGCGAGCTGGCGCGTCGCAGCGAGCCGTTCGAGCAGCGGCCGGCAGGCGCGACACGCCGCTTGTTGATTGCCGGCGACAGCACCGCCGTCGGCACCGGCGCCTCGTCGCCGGCGCACAGCGTGGCCGGCCTGATCGCGCAGCAGCAGCCGCGTTTGTCGATCGAGAACCGCGGCCGCGACGGCGCACTCTTCGCCGACGTGGCCGAACAACTGCTGCGGCCCGGGCGCTTCGACGCCGTGCTGATCCAGGCCGGTGGCAACGACGTCATCCGCCTGCGCGGCGCCGACGACATGCGCGCCGACATGGAGCGCGTACTCGACGCGGCGCGCCAGCGCGCCGACGTGGTGATCGTGATGCCGGCCGGCAACGTTGGCAACGCGCCGTTCTTCTTCGCGCCCTGGTCGTGGTGGATGACGCGCCGCTCGCGCGAGATGCACCGCTTGGTCGAAAGCGCCGCGGCGCGTTCGAACGCGACCTACGTCAAGCTGTTCCACGAGCGCGACGACGACCCCTTCGTCCGCCAACCCGGGTTGCACGCCAGTGACGGCCTGCACCCGAGCGACGCCGGCTACCGCGTCTGGTGGCAGGCGCTGCAGGCGCAGAGCGAGCTGACGCGCCGCTTGGCAGCGCCGTGACAACGGCGCGCTGACGGCAGCATCACGGTGCCAGCGCCAGCGCAGGCGCGCGCGGCATCTCGTCGTCGCCAGGCTCCGCCGGCGCCTCGGCCGCGCTCGCACCGGCCCGCCCGGCGAACTCGCGCACGCAGCGCAGCGCGTCGTCGGCCGTGGTCGCCAGCGCATCGGCGCCGACCGCTGCAGCCGCGCCGTCGATCGCCGCCGCCGTAGCGCCGCCATGCCAGGCGACGACGACGATGCGCACGTCCGGGCTGCGCCGCCGCAGGTGGCGGCAGACATAGCGTGCGCGTGTGCGCCAGCTTTCGGCGAGGTAGTTGACGACGACGACTTCGGCGCTGCCCAGGTCGAGCGCGTCGATCGAGCGCGGGCGCAGGTCGTCGGCGGCCTTGACCGTGGCGGCATGGCCTTCGGCCGCCAACGTGCGCGCCAGCATCTCGGCGGCGATCGAGTCGAGCGCCGACTGGCCACCGATGCACAGCAGCCCCGGTGCGTCCTGCGCCGGCGCGGCCGGCGTTTCGTCCAGGTCGTCGAGCAGCACGCGCATGCCGTCGGCGAAGCGCTCGCGGCGCTCGGCGTCGGGCGTGATTTCGGTCAGCAGCAACGCCGGCAACGCCACCTCGGCGTAGAAGGCCGCGGCCGAGCCTTCACGCACCTGGTCGCGCGCCAGCTCGATGGCGTCCTCGACCTCGCCGGCCACCAGGCGCTGGTAGAGCGTCGTCGGCATGTC
>JANNJX010000146.1:0-2900 GCA_031396005.1 Burkholderiales bacterium | reverse complement strand
CCAGCGCGCGGATGAGCATGAACATGGCCAGGCAACCGAGCAGCGCCGCCAGCACCAGGCCGCGCAGCCGCCAGCCGATCCAGCGCGCCGACGGCGAGCGGTTGCGCGAGCGCCGTTCCCAGCCGCTGTCGTCGATGGCGGCGGCGTCCGCAGTGGCGGTCATCAACGGTTGAGGAGGAGGCAGCGCAGCCACGGTGCGAGCCTTGCCCTAGCGTTGCTCAACGGGCGCTAGACCAGGCCCTGCTTGCTCGCCAGCACGGCCGCTTCGGCGCGGCTGGAGACGTTCAACTTCTTGTAGATGGACTTGATGTGGTCGTTGACGGTGAACCACTTGATGCCCATCAGGTTGGCGATCTCCTTGATCGTGAAGCCCTTGCTGAGATAGGTCAGGACTTCGCTCTCGCGCGGCGTCAGGCGCTCGTGATCGAGCGGCTTTTCGACCAGCGGCACCGGCTTGCTCGAGACCAGACCCGACGACGACAGGCCGCGGCCCTGGGTCGATGCATCGTGGTCGTTGCCGCTGCGAAAGTGCGTCAGCAGGCGTCGCGCGATCGCCGGCGACAACGGCGGCTGCCCGCGCACGATCTTCTGCAACTCTTCGACCAGGACTTCGAAGCGGTCTTCCTTCAACAGGTAACCGTCGGCGCCGCGCTGCAGCGCCGGGAACAGATGATCGTCGTCCGAGTACAGCGTGGTCACGATCTTGGTCGCCGGGTAGTGCACCAGCTCGGCGAGCAGGTCCATGCCGTTGCCGTCGGGCAACTCCAGATCGACCAGGATCAGCTTGAACGGGTCCGTGCCGTGCATGCCGCTGCTGCCGCCGGCCAGCGCGATCTGCTTGCGCGCGCCTTCGAGGTCACCGGCTTCGGTGATGGCGATGACATCGCTGAAACTGTCGCGCACGACGCGGCAGAGGAATGCGCGCGCCACCGGGTTGTCTTCGAGGATCAATACTTTGACCGTCATCGTCGCCACCCCTTCATGAGCCAAGCCCATCGTAGCGCAATGCAGCGGGTTAAACCGGGTGGTTGACGACCAGCAGCTTGCCGTGTAGGGCGCGCGATGCCATGCGCTCGTAAGCGGCGGGCAGCGCGGTCATCGGCAGCTTCGTGTCGATGGCCGGTTTGACCGCACCTTGCGCGTACCAGGCGAACAGTTGCGCCAGACCCAGCGCAAATGCTTTCGGTTCGCGGCGTGCGAAGTCGCCCCAGAACACGCCGACGATCGACGCGCCCTTGAGCAGCGCCAGGTTCAGCGGCAGCGCGGGAATAGGCCCGGCGGCGAAACCGATGACGAGGTAGCGGCCGCGCCAAGCGATCGAGCGGAACGCGGCTTCGGCGAGATCGCCGCCGACCGGGTCGAGCACGACATCGGGGCTGACTTGCGCGGTCTTGAGGGCGCTGCGCAAGTCTTGGTGCGACAGGTCGATGCTCAGGTCGGCGCCGAGCTCGGTGCAGAACGCGGCCTTGTCGGCAGACGACACGGCGGCGATGACACGCGCGCCGGCGGCCTTGGCGACCTGCACCGCCGCGCTGCCGACACCGCCGGCCGCGCCGAGCACGAGCACCGTCTCGCCGCCACTCAAAGCGCCGCGGTCCATGAGCGCATGGTGCGCCGTGCCGTAGGTGAAGGCAAAGGCCGCGCCGTCGTCGAGGTCGAAGCCTTGGGGCAGCGCGATCAACTGCGACGCCGGCACGCAGGCGTGCGTCGCAAAGCCGCCGGCGGCGCCGATCGAAGCCACGGCGTCGCCGGGCTTGACGTGGCGCACGCCGTCGCCGACCGCCTGCACCACGCCCGAAAACTCGCTGCCCGGCACGAAAGGCAGTGGCGGCTTGATCTGGTACTTGTTCTGCACCGTCAACAGGTCGGGGAAATTCAGGCTCGCCGCGTGCACGTCGATCAGCACCTCGCCGGCCGCAGGCTGCGGTGTCGCTCGCTCGCACCAGCGCAGCGAATCGACGCCGGTCGGATCCTCGCAAAGCCATGCGTACATCGCGCTCTCCTCGGGTTGGTACGAAGTCGAATCATAGGCAAGCGCTGCTGCACAATCCGGGAATGACAGCCCCTATCTCAGTACGTTCGCGTCCCCCAAGGGGAGCGTCAGTTCCTTGGGGCGGCCCGGCGGCACTGACATGCGAATACTGATTGCCAACGACGACGGCTACCTCGCGCCCGGCCTTGCGGCGCTCGTCAAAGCCATGGCAGGCCTGGGCGAGATCGACGTCATCGCGCCGGAGCAGAACGCCAGCGGCACGTCGAACTCGCTGTCGCTGCACCGGCCGCTGTCGCTGTACCGCGGTGTCAACGGCTTTCGCTACGTCAACGGCACGCCGTCGGATTGCGTGCACGTGGCGCTGACGGGGCTGCTGCCGCACCGACCGGATCTCGTCTTGTCGGGCATCAACAACGGCGCCAACATGGGCGACGACACGCTGTACTCCGGCACTGTGGCCGCGGCGATGGAGGGCTTTCTGTTCGGCATTCCGTCGATCGCGTTCTCGCAGGTCGAGAAAGGCTGGGGCCATGTCGACGAAGCAGCGGCGACGGCGCGCGCCGTGGTCGAGGCGGTGCTGGCCTCGGCGAAGACGGCGCGGCCGTTCCTGCTCAACGTCAACATCCCGAACCGCGCCGATGCGGTGCAACTTCCGCGCCGCGTGACGCGCCTGGGCCGCCGCCACGCCAGCGAACCGGTGATCCAGCAGAAGAGTCCGCGTGGCGAGGCGATCTACTGGATCGGTCCGGCCGGCGATGCGCGCGAAGCCGGCGAGGGCACGGACTTCCACGCCACCGCGGTCGGCTGCGTGTCGATCACGCCGCTGCAGGTGGATCTGACAGAGCACGCGACGATCGGCGATTGGTCGGCGGTATTGCAGCGCGACGGCGCGGCATGACGCCGCGGC
>JANNJX010000141.1:0-10995 GCA_031396005.1 Burkholderiales bacterium | reverse complement strand
GCCGCGGCCAGCCAGGGCCAGGACATCAAGCTGTTCTGGATCCTCGACGACATTGCCGACGCCGAGGCGCTGATCGTGCGCAACGGCAGCGGCATCAACAGCATCAAGGACCTGACGGGCAAGAAGGTCGCCACGCCGTTCGTCAGCACGGCGCATTACCAATTGATGGCCGTCATGAAGAGCAAGGGTGTGGATGCCAAGGGCGTCAACGTGATGAACCTGCGCCCGCCCGAGATTGCCGCGGCGTGGGAGCGCGGCGACATCGACGCCGCCTTCATCTGGGACCCGGTGCTGACCAAGATCAAGGGCAACGGCAAGGTGATCGAATCGTCGAAGACCATCGGTGCGCTGGGCTTCCCGACCTTCGATGGCCTGATCGTCAACGCCAAGTGGGCGGCGCAGAACGAAGCCTTCATGGTCACGCTCGTGAAAGTTCTGGCCAAGGCCGACGAAGACTATCGCGCCAACAAGGCCAAGTGGACGGTGGATTCGCCGCAAGCCAAGGCGGTGGCCAAGTGGACCAAGGCCGACGTGAAAGACGTGCCGGCGACGATGGCGCTCTACACCTTCCCGACGATGCAAGAGCAGGCCGGCCCGCAGTGGCTCGGCGGCGCTGCGGCCAAGGCGATGACGAGCACCGCGGTGTTCTTGAAGGAGCAGGGCCGCATTCAGGAAATCAAGCCCGACTACTCGGCCTTCATCACCGACGCCTACATCAAGAAGGCGATGGCGAAGTAAGACCTCGCGCATGCCGACGCTGGATATCCGCCAACTGACGTTGAACTACGCCGTCAAGGGCGGCACGCTGCAAGCGCTGGCGCCGGTGAACCTGACGATGAAGGGGGGAGACTTCGTCGTCGCGCTCGGTGCCTCGGGATGCGGCAAGACGACGCTGCTGAACTGCATCGCCGGCTTCCTGCCGCCGTCCACCGGCGAGATCCTGCTCGACGGTCGGCCCGTCGTCGGCCCCGGCGCCGACCGGGGCGTGGTTTTCCAGAAACATGCCTTGATGCCGTGGCTGTCGGTGCGCGACAACGTCGCATTGGGCCTTCGCCTGCGCGGCATCGACAAGGCCACGCGCGCACGTGTGGCAGAGGAGAAGTTGGCGCTGGTCGGCCTGCAAGACTTCGCCGACCGGCACGTCTATGAACTCTCGGGCGGCATGCAGCAGCGCGTGGGCATCGCGCGCGCGCTGGCCAACGACCCGGCCGTGCTGCTGATGGACGAGCCGATGGGCGCGCTCGACGCCTTCACGCGCGAGAGCGTGCAGGAGATCCTGATCGACGTCTGGGCGAAGACGAACAAGATGGTCTTCTTCATCACCCACTCGGTCGAAGAGGCGTTGTTCCTGGCGACGCGGCTGATCGTCATGAGCCCGAGCCCCGGGCGCATCACGCATGTCTACGACGACCTGCCGTTTTCGCGCGAGTACCTGGCGCACCACGATGCGCGCAAGGTGAAGTCGGAGCCCGCGTTCATTCGCCTGCGCGAAGAGGTGCTGGCGCACATTCACCACCGGGAGGCTGCGCATGCCTGACGCCGTTGCCCCCGAGGTTGCACCGCCCGCCGCCGCAGCGCCGGTCTTGAAGACCAGCCGCTTCAAGGTGCCCGGCGAGGGCTCGAGCGTGGTCATCAGCATCGTCACCGTGGTCGTGCTGTTCGTGCTCTGGTTCGCGATCACGAACCTGGGCCTGATCAAACCGCTGTTCCTGCCGAGCCCGCAGGCGGTGTGGCAGCAGTTCCACGAGTACCTGACCGGCGCGGCCAACGACAAGCCGCTGTGGCAGCATTTCGCGGCGAGCATGCTGCGCGTTTTCTTTGCCTTCTTCCTGGCCTGCCTGACGGCGATCCCCGTCGGCATCGCGATGGGCATGAGCCGTGTGGCGCGCGGCATCTTCGACCCGCCGATCGAGTTCTACCGGCCCTTGCCGCCGCTGGCTTACCTGCCGCTGATCATCATCTGGTTCGGCATCGACGAGATGCCCAAGGTGCTGCTGATCTACCTGGCCTGCTTCGCGCCGCTGGCGCTGGCCGCACGCTCGGGCATGAAGAGCGCGGCGCAGGAGCAGATCAACGCGGCCTATTCGATGGGCGCCAACTACGGCCAGGTGATCCGCCACGTCATCCTGCCGTCGGCACTGCCGGAGATCCTGGTCGGCATGCGCATCGCCATCGGCTTCGGCTGGACGACGCTCGTGGCTGCCGAGATGGTGGCGGCCAATGTCGGGCTGGGTCAGATGGTGCTCAACGCGTCGAACTTCCTGCGCACCGATATCGTCGTCATGGGCATCATCGTCATCGGCGTGGTGGCCTACCTGTTCGACATGCTGATGCGTTGGGTGGAGCGCAAGCTGGTGCCTTGGAAGGGGCGGATGTAGCGCTTTTGTATACAGTCCAGCGCCTGTTCCGACCCTGCTTTGTAGGAGACCCGCCATGACCAAGAACCCTCGCGCCGACAACCGAAAAGTGGTCGCCGGCATGACCAGGATGACGCCGAGCGAAGCCTTCGTTGAGACGATGGTCGCCAACGGCGTGACGCACATGTTCGGCATCATGGGCTCGGCTTTCATGGATGCGATGGACATCTTCGAGCCCGCCGGCATCACGCTGATCTCGGTCGTGCACGAGCAGGGCGGCGGCCACATGGCCGATGGGTATGCGCGCGTCTCGGGCCGCCACGGTGTCGTCATTGGGCAGAACGGCCCCGGCATCAGTAATTGCGTGACCGCGATCGCGGCGGCGTACTGGTCGCACAGCCCGGTGGTGATGATCACGCCCGAGACCGGCAGCATGGGCCTGGGCCTCGGCGGTTTTCAGGAGGCGGCGCAGTTGCCGATGTTCCAGGAGTTCACGCGCTATCAAGGGCATGTGAACAACCCGAAACGAATGGCCGAATACACCGCGCGCTGCTTCGACCGCGCGATCAGCGAGATGGGGCCGACGCAGCTCAACATCCCGCGCGACTTCTTCTACGGCGACATCACCTGCGAGATCCCGAAGCCGATGCGCGTCGAGCGCGGCGCCGGCGGCGAGAACAGCTTGAACGCGGCGGCCGACCTGCTGGCGGGCGCGGAGTTCCCCGTGATCCTGTCGGGCGGCGGCGTCGTCATGGGCGATGCGGTCGAAGAAGTGAAGGCGCTGGCAGAACGACTCGGCGCACCGGTCGTCAACGGCTACTTGCGCAACGACAGCTTCCCCGCCAGTCACCCGCTGTGGTGTGGCCCGTTGGGTTACCAAGGCAGCAAGGCGGCGATGAAGCTGATCGCGCACGCCGACGTCGTGCTCGCACTCGGATCACGCCTGGGCCCCTTCGGCACCCTGCCGCAGCACGGCATGGACTACTGGCCGATGGAGGCCGAGATCATCCAGGTCGAAGCCGATCACACCAACTTGGGTTTGGTGAAGAAGATCTCGGTCGGCATCCATGGTGATGCGAAGGCCGCCGCGAAGGCGCTGCTGGCGCGCATCGGCTCGCGCACGCTCATCTGCGATGCGACCAAGGCCGAACGCGCGTCGAAGATCAAGGCCGAAAAAACGGCTTGGGAAAAAGAGCTCAGCGAGTGGACGCACGAGCGCGACCCGTACAGCCTGGCCATGATCGAAGAGGCCAGGGCCGAGACGCCGTTTTCCGGCGGCCAATACCTGCACCCGCGCCAGGTCCTGCGTGAACTCGAGAAGGCGATGCCGCCGCGCGTCATGGTCTCGACAGACATCGGCAACATCAACGCCGTCGCCAACAGCTATCTGCGCTTCGAAGAGCCGCGCAGCTTCTTCGCGCCGATGAGTTACGGCAACTGCGGCTACTCGCTGCCGACGATGATCGGCGCCAAGCTCGCTGCACCGGACCGTCCTGCGGTGGCCTATGCCGGCGATGGCGCGTGGGCGATGAGCATGGTCGAGATCATGACTGCCGTGCGCCATGACATCCCGGTCACGGCCGTCGTCTTTCACAACCGGCAGTGGGGCGCGGAGAAGAAGAACCAGGTCGATTTCTACAACCGCCGTTTTGTGGCCGGCGAGTTGGAGAGCACGAGCTATGCCGGCATCGCCAAGAGCATGGGCGCCGAGGGCATCGTCGTCGATCGGCTCGAAGACGTCGGCGCGGCGCTGAAGAAGGCGATCGACCTGCAGATGAATCAGAAGAAGAGCTGCGTCATCGAGATCATGTGCACGCGTGAACTCGGCGATCCGTTCCGGCGCGACGCGCTGGCCAAGCCGGTGCGCTTGCTCGACAAGTACAAGGACTACGTCTGAACGCAGTCCTCACGCTCAACGCCGGTTCGTCTTCGCTGAAGTTCGCGCTCTTCGACGCCGGCGCCATCGCGACGCCGGTCGCGCAGGGTCTGGCAGAAGGCTTCGGCGGCGCGGCGCCCCGCTGGCGCGTCAAGGACGGTGCTGGTGCGCTGCTTGTCGAGCGGGCGGCGGGCGGCAACACGCACGAGGCGGCGTTCGCTGCGGTGCTCGACTGGCTGCGTGAGGGCGCCGATGTGCAAGTCGTCGCCGTCGGCCACCGCGTCGTCCACGGCGGGCGCGACTTCAGCGCGCCGGTGCGCATCGACGACGCGGTGATCGCCGCCATCGACGCGCTGGTGCCGCTGGCGCCGCTGCACCAGCCGCACAACCTGCTCGGCATCCGCCTGGCCCAGCACCACTTCGCCGACGTCCCGCAGGTGGCCTGCTTCGACACCGCGTTCCATCACGGTCAGCCGCCGCTGAACCAGCACTTTGCGTTGCCGGCTGCGCTGTTCGAGCGCGGCATCCGGCGCTACGGTTTTCATGGGCTGTCGTACGAATCGATCGCACGCCAGTTGCCGCCGGGCGGCGCGCGCACCGTCGTCGCGCACCTCGGCAACGGGGCCTCGCTGTGCGCGATGAAAGACGGCCGCTCGATCGCCACGACGATGAGCTTCTCGCCGCTCGACGGCTTGCCGATGGGCACACGCTGCGGCCGCCTCGATGCCGCCGTCGTGCTGCACTTGATCGGGCACGAGCGCATGGACGCGGCGGCCGTGACGAGGCTGCTGACGCGCGAGTCGGGGTTGCTCGGCCTGTCGGGGCTGTCGGCCGACATGCGCGAACTGCTGGCCAGCGATGCACCGAGCGCAAAGCTGGCGGTGGACTACTTCGTCGAACACGTGCAGCGTGAGATCGCTGCGATGGCCGCGGCGCTGCACGGCATCGACCGCCTGGTCTTCACCGGCGGCATCGGCGAGAACGCCGGCGCGCTGCGCTCGCGTATGGTCGAGGGGTTGGCCTGGATGAGCGGGCCCTTGGAGGTTCTGGTGTTGAAGACCAACGAGGAAGCTGTGATCGCTGAACACACGCTGCGTCAGCTGCAATGATGAGACCCGTGAGTTGGTTGCCTGTCGGTACAGTGCCGAAATTCAAAGTCTGCTTGGAGCGTCGTTCGCGCTCGGCCCGAGGGCGGTGCGCCGCCCGCGCTCATGCTGGAGTACCAGAAATCGCACGGTCGCCGTACCGCCCTCGTGTCCGATGCACCGACTTTTTTTCGCCACCCCGAACACGAACAGCCGCAACCGGCAAGGCGTTGGGCGGGCCGCGGGCGAAGCGCACAGGCGCCGCCGAGCACCGCAGGCTTTGGGTCGGCGCGCGTACTCGCGCGCTTTGTCATCTGACTCACCGCGTCTGTTCGAACGAAACGAGCGAAGCGATTGCAGTGAGTTGCGCGGTGCGACCCAAAGCCGAGGAGCACAGGGCACCCGTAGCGCAGCGAAGGGCAAGCCTCTGCGCTGCGCCCGCGGCCCGCCCGTCGCCTTGCAAGCACGACAGACCGCGGAACGACTGACATGCCTCTGCACGACCCCGCCGCAAATCCGCTGCCCGGCGCGAAGTCCGAGGTCAAGACGACCACTTGCTACATGTGCGCCTGCCGCTGCGGCATCCGCGTGCATCTGCGCGACGGCAAGGTGCGCTACATCGAAGGCAACCCCGAGCACCCGCTGAACAAGGGCATCCTCTGCGCCAAGGGAAGCTCGGGAATCATGAAGCAGTACTCGCCGGCGCGCCTGACGCAGCCGCTGATCCGCAAGCCCGGCAGCGAGCGCGGCAGCGGCGAGTTCGTGCCGATCTCGTGGGACGACACGTTCAAGCTGCTGGCCGAACGGCTCGGAAAGATCCGCGCCAACGATCCGAAAAAGTTTGCGCTTTTCACTGGCCGCGATCAGATGCAGGCGCTGACCGGCTTGTTCGCGCGCCAGTTCGGCACGCCGAACTACGCCGCGCATGGCGGCTTCTGCTCGGTGAACATGGCCGCCGGCATGATCTACACGATCGGAGGGTCGTTCTGGGAATTCGGCGGCCCCGATCTCGACCGCGCCAAGCTGTTCGTCATGATCGGCACCGCGGAGGACCATCACAGCAACCCGATGAAGGCGTCGCTGTCGAAATTCAAGCGCAACGGTGGCCGCTTCATCGCCATCAACCCGATCCGCAGCGGCTACGCGGCGATCGCCGACGAGTGGATTCCGATCCGGCCCGGCACCGACGGTGCGCTGTTCATGGCCATCATCCGCGAGCTGATCGCGTTGGGTCTTTACGACCGCGAGTTCGTCGCCCGCTACACCAACGGCGGCCAGCTCGTCAACCAGGACGAGGCCAGCGACGACTTCGGCATGATGGTGCGCAACGACGACGGTGACGTCGTCAACCCGCTGCGCCACCACAACTTCTACTGGTGGGACCGACACGCCGCCAAGGCCGTTGCCGATCACGCCAACGGAACCGACCCGTCGCTGTTCGGCAGCTACAACATGCCGGATGGCACACCGGTCAAGCCCGCCTTCCAGCTGCTCGAAGAGCGCGTGCGCAACTGCACGCCGGAGTGGGCCGAGAAGATCACCGGCATTTCCGCGGCGACGATCCGCCGCCTCGCCCACGAGATGGGCGTGACTGCGCGCGACCAGACGATCGAGCTGCCGATCGCGTGGACCGACTGGTGGGGCCAGGAGCACAAGAGCGTCAAGGGCAACCCGGTGGCGTTTCATGCGATGCGTGGGCTGGCTGCTCACAGCAACGGCTTTCAGTCGATCCGCGCACTCGCGATTCTGATGAGTCTCTTGGGCACGATCGACCGGCCCGGCGGCTTCAGACACAAAGCACCGTACCCGCGCGCCGTGCCGCCGAACGCACGGCCGCCGAAGGGGCCGGGCTCGATCAAGCCGAACACGCCGCTCGACGCGCCGCCGCTCGGCTGGATCGAAACGCCGGCCGACTTGTGCATCGACGACAAGGGCGAGCCGGTGCGCATCGACAAGGCCTTCTCGTGGGAGCACCCGTTCTCGGCGCACGGTCTGATGCACAACGTCATCACCAACGCCTGGCGCGGCGACCCGTACCCGATCGACACGCTGCTGCTGTTCATGGCCAACATGGCGTGGAACTCGACGATGAACACGTCGGAGGTGCGCAAGATGCTCGTCGACAAGTTGCCGTCGGGGCCGCACAAGGGTCAGTACAAGATCCCGTTCATCGTTGTCGCCGATGCGTTCCAGTCGGAGATGACGGCGTTTGCCGATCTGATCCTGCCCGACACGACGTATCTCGAACGCCACGACGCGATGTCGATGCTCGACCGCCCGATCAGCGAGTTCGACGGGCCGTGCGATTCGGTGCGCGTGCCGGTGGTGCCGCCGCTGGGCCAATGCAAGCCGTTCCAGGAGGTGCTGGTCGAACTCGCATCGCGCTTGAAGCTGCCGGCGTTCACCACCGCCGAGGGCGAGCGCAAGTACAAGGACTATCCGGACTTCATCGTCCGCTACGAAACGGCGCCCGGTTCGGGCATCGGTTTTCTCACCGGCTGGCGCGGCAAGAACGGCGACACGCCCCTGCGCGGCGAGCCGAACCCGCGGCAGTGGGAGCAGTACGCGGCCAACAACTGCGTGCACCACTACCGCATGCCGGCCGAGCACCGCTACATGCGCAACTGGAACCGCGGCTACCTCGAGTGGGCGCGTGAGGTCGGTCTGCGGCGCGACGCCGATCCGATCACGATCCACCTCTACTCCGAGTTCATGCAGCGCTTTCGTTTGGCAGCACAGGGCAAGGGCGCGGGACGCCAGCCGCCGCAGCGCTTGCGCGAGCGCGTGGCGACCTACTTCGACCCGCTGCCGTTCTGGTATGCGCCGCTGGAAGTGCAGGCCACCGACACCGAGGCCTATCCGCTGGCCGCGGTGACGCAGCGGCCGATGGCGATGTACCACTCGTGGGACTCGCAGAACGCGTGGCTGCGGCAGATTCATGCGCACAACGAACTCTTCGTCAATCCGAAGACCGCCCTGGCGCAGAACATCGCCGACGGCGGCTGGATGTGGGTCGAGTCGCAGTGGGGCAAAGTGCGCTGCCTGTGCCGCTACAGCGAAGCGGTGGAGCCGGGCACCGTGTGGACGTGGAATGCGATCGGCAAGGCCAAGGGCGCCTGGGCGCTGTCCACCGACGCCAACGAATCGGAGAAAGGTTTCTTGCTCAACCACCTGATCAGCGAAGAGTTGAAGACCGCCGACGGCCAGCGCGTGTCGAACTCCGACCCAATCACCGGGCAAGCCGGTTGGTACGACGTGCGCGTGCGCATCCGCCGCGCCGACGACGATGAGCCGCAACAAACCTGGCCGCAGTTCGACGGCGTGCCGCCGCTGCCGGGCATGGCCGAGCGCACGCCGTTCTGGCGGGCTTGGTTTGCCGGCAAGGAAGAGTGATGCGGGCCGAGCGCTGGGCCGCTCCCAAGCCGGACCGCGTCCCCTCGGGGGACCGGCCGATGTACTCAACGGACGAGGGGCACCAGTGACGAAGCAACTTGCCTTGGTGATTGATCTCAACGTCTGCGTCGGCTGTCACGCCTGCGTGACGAGCTGCAAACAGTGGAACACCTCCGGCAGCGCCGGCCCGCTGGTCGATGAGAACGCCTATGGCGCCGACCCGACCGGCACCTTCTTCAACCGCGTGCTGAGCTTCGAAGTCGGCGAGTACCCCGAGACGCAGACGGTGCACTTCCCGAAGAGCTGCCACCACTGCGAAGACCCGCCGTGCGTGCCGGTGTGCCCGACCGGCGCCTCCTACAAACGCGAAGAAGACGGCATCGTGCTGGTGGACTACGACAAGTGCATCGGCTGCAAGTACTGCGCCTGGGCCTGCCCCTACGGCGTGCGTGAACTCGACGAGAAGCGCCAGGTGATGACCAAGTGCACGCTGTGCGTCGATCGCATCAGCGACAAGACGCTGCCGGAAGCCGAGCGCAAGCCGGCCTGCGTGATGGCCTGCCCGACCAATGCACGCTTGTTCGGCGACGTGCACGACCCCGACAGCGAGGTCTCGCGCGCCATCGCCGAGCGTGGCGGCTACACGCTGATGCCCGAGCTCGGCACGCAACCGGCCAACCACTACCTGCCGCGGCGCAAGACCGATGCACGCACCGACCCGGCGCAACTTGTGCGCGAGCAGAATCCGCTGCGCGTCGAAGGACGCGAGCCGGCCGCGGGCGGCGTGCCGTTGTCCGGTGACTGGGAACACTAGATGGAGCCCCTAGCTCGCTTCGTTCGCTTCCCCCGAGGGGGCGCTCAGTGGCTTCGGGCGGCCGGGCGCCACTGACATGCACCCACCCTGGTCGATGATCTTCTTCACCACGCTGGCCGGCGCTGCGCAGGGGCTGATGCTGGTGCTCGTCGGCATCGACATCGGCGCCAGCCTCGGCCACCTGACCCCCGCGCCGACGACGAGCTTCTACGTCGTCGGCGCCGCGCTGGCACTGCTGCTCGGCGGCATCGGCCTGGTCGCCGCGACCTTTCACCTCGGCCTTCCGCTGCGCGCCTGGCGCTCGGCGGCGATGTGGCGCACCTCGTGGCTGTCGCGCGAGGTCATCGTGCTGCCGGCCTTCCTGCTCTGCGTGTTGCTCTGGGCGGCCTCGCACTGGTGGGCCAAGGCGACCTTCGGCTGGGGCATCGCCGCAGCCGTGCTGGCGCTGCTGCTTTACCTGTGCACCGGCATGATCTACGCGGCGGTGCGGGCGATCCGCGAATGGGCGACGCCGTTGACGCCGTGGAACTACGCGCTGCTCGGCATCGCGTCCGGGCTGATGCTGTGCACCGCCCTGGCTGCCTCGCTGGCGCCGCCGTTCGCCCCGACGTTGTCGATGGCCGCGCTGATCGCCACGCTGGCCGGCGGCATCTCGCGCGGCCTGACGCTGTGGCGCAACCTGACGCTGCCGCCGAAAACCACCACACAGACGGCGCTGGGCATCCGCCATCCGCGCATCGTGCAGACCTCGCAAGGCATGACGGCCGCAAGCTTCGGCACGCGCGAGTTCTTCCACGGCCACACCGAGTGGCAGGTGATCGGCATGCGGCTGTGCGCGGCCGTCTTCGGCATTGTTGCGCCGGCGGCCGCGCTGTTCGTCCTCGGCGCCGGCATCACCGCCGGCGTGGCTGCGCTGCTGTTCGTCGTCCAGTACTTCGGCCTGCTGGCCGAGCGCTGGTCGTTCTTCGCCGAAGGGCAGCATCCGCAGAACCTCTACCACCAGCGGGCAGGGTAGCGGCTGCGGCGTCAGCCGATCAGCACGCCGCTGTCCTGTGCACTCGGCTGCGTCTCCTGCACACCGGCGACTCGGTTGCGACCGGCGCGCTTGGCAACGTAGCAGTAGCCGTCGGCCTCGCGCAGCACTTCGGCGGCATCGACGTGGTTGCCTTCACCAACGGCCAAGCCGACGCTGGCGCCAACGCGATACGTCGCGCCCTGCCACTCGAGCGCGTACGCCTCCACGGCCGCACACAGCTTCTCGGCGATGGCGCGGCCCTTGGTGGCGGGGCAGTGCGGCAACAGCACCGCGAACTCGTCGCCGCCCAGCCGGGCCACCACATCGTCCCGGCGCACGCATGCCGAGAGCGCGCCCGACACGCCTTGCAGCAACGCATCGCCGGCGGCATGACCGGCGGTGTCGTTGACCTGCTTGAAGCGATCGAGGTCGATGAACAACGCGCAGTAGGGATG
>JANNJX010000102.1:0-5001 GCA_031396005.1 Burkholderiales bacterium | reverse complement strand
GGCGACGAACGCTTTTTCGTTCGACACGTCGGCCTCGGTGCCGATTCGCTCGACACGGTTGAGTTGGTGATGGCCCTCGAGGATGAGTTCGGCATCGAGATCCCCGACGAAGAAGCCGAGAAGATCACGACTGTGCAGTTGGCGGTTGACTACGCGAAGAGCCACCAAAAGGCTGCTTGAAGCTGATGAGCACGAGCGAACGGCCGCTCCGAAGCAAGTGCTCCGTCCCGCTCGGCGGGACCGCGCGCAGCGCGAGGGTGCTCCATTGACTCGTCGCCGCGTCGTCGTCACCGGCCTCGGGCTGATCAGCCCGGTGGGCAACAGCGTTGCGGCGGGCTGGGGCAACCTGGTTGCCGGCAAGACGGGCCTTGCCGACGTGACGAAGTTCGACGCGTCGGCGCTGTCCTGCCGCTTCGCCGGTGAAGTCAAAGGCTTCAACGTCGAAGACTACTTCCCGGCCAAGGACGCGCGGCACATGGACACCTTCATCCACTACGGGATGGCGGCGTCGATCCAGGCGGTGCGCGATGCGGGGTTGGCGACCGGCGATGCGCTTTCCGAAGACGAGGCCGAGCGCATCGGCGTCATGGTCGGCTCGGGCATCGGCGGCCTGCCGATGATCGAGCAAACGCACGAGGAGTACCGCACCCGCGGCCCGCGTCGCATCTCGCCGTTCTTCGTGCCGGCGTCGATCATCAACATGATCTCGGGCCATGTGTCGATCTTCTACGGCTTCACCGGCCCCAACCTCGCCATCGTCACCGCCTGCACGACGGGGCTGCATTGCATCGGCGAAGCCGGCCGCATGATCGAGTACGGCGACGCCGACGTGATGGTCGCCGGCGGCGCCGAGAGCACGGTGTCGCCGCTGGGCATCGGCGGCTTCGCCGCGGCGCGCGCGCTGTCCACTCGCAACGACGATCCTGCGACGGCGTCGCGGCCGTGGGACAAAGACCGCGACGGTTTCGTGCTCGGTGAAGGTGCCGGCGTGGTCGTGCTCGAGGAATACGAGCACGCGAAGAAGCGTGGCGCGAAGATTTACGCCGAGCTGGCCGGCTTCGGCATGGGCGCCGATGCGCATCACATGACGGCCCCGAATGTCGATGGCCCGAAGCGTTCGATGAAAGCGGCGCTGCGCAACGCCGGCATCAACGCCGACGCGGTGCAGTACTTGAATGCGCATGGCACCAGCACGCCGCTCGGCGACTTGAACGAAACCAACGCCATCAAGCTGGCCTTCGGCGGGCACGCCAAGAAGATCGTCGTCAACTCCACCAAGTCGATGACGGGCCACCTGCTCGGTGGCGCTGGCGGCATCGAGTCGGTTTTCACCGTGCTCGCGCTGCATCACCAAGTGAGCCCGCCGACGATCAACATCTTCAACCAGGATCCCGAGTGCGACCTGGACTACTGTGCCAACACGGCGCGCGAGATGAAGATCGACGTCGCAGTGAAGAACAACTTCGGCTTCGGCGGCACGAACGGTACGCTGCTGTTCCGCCGCGCCTGAGTACCTTGCGTGCACGCCGCGCCACCGGTGCGCGTGAGCCTCGGCCGCAGCGCGGGCTGGATCGCATTCGTCTCGTCGTGCGTCGGCATCGCCGTGGCCAACGGAGCCGCCTGGTTGTTGTTGCGATCGGAATCCGCCGTCGGTGCTGCCGCGCTGCTGGGGCTGTGCGCTGCGATGTTCGCCGCATGGCGCTTGCGCGCCGCGCCGGCGCGGTCCGACTTGAACTGGGACGGCTCGCAGTGGCAGTGGCGGGGCGTTGCCGGCGAAGTGCAGGTGGCGCTCGATCTGGACGCCTGGATGCTGCTGCGCTTCGATCCGGAGCAAGGCCGACGGCGCTGGATCGCGGCCTCGCGCAAATCAGCTGTTGGCTCCTGGCCCGCGCTGCGTACTGCGCTGTATGCGCGTCGCCCGGCCGATCCGCTGACGCCGTGATCGCGCGATGAACGAACAAGGCGACGCCGACGCATTGCTGGTTGAACGCGCCAAGCGCGGCGAGGTCAGTGCGTTCGAGATGCTGGTCGTCAAGTACCAGCGCCGCATCGAACGGCTTGTGGGGCGCATGGTGCGCGATACCGACCTGGTGCAAGACATTGCACAGGAAACATTCATTCGCGCCTATCGCGCGCTGCCACAGTTCCGTGGCGAGAGCGCTTTTTACACTTGGCTGTATCGCATTGCGGTGAACACGGCCAAGAAGGCGCTGGTCGAGAAGAAGCGCGACCCGCTGGTGTTCGAGGGCGCCATGGTTTCTACCGAGGATGGCGAGGAACCTTCGCGCGTGGAGAACGAACTAAGCGACGGCGAGACGCCGGAGACGGTGCTGGCCGGCAGGCAGGTGGCTGCCACGGTCAACGCTGCCATCGACGCCCTGAGTGAAGACCTGCGCCAAGCCATCGTTCTGCGAGAAATCGAAGGCCTGAGCTACGAAGAGATTGCCGACGTGATGAATTGCCCGATTGGAACCGTCCGTTCACGGATTTTTCGTGCCCGTGAAGCGATCGCAACCAAGTTGCGCCCGCTGCTGGGCACCCGCGAGGGCGAGCGCTGGTAGCGCGAGCCTATGGAGACCCTGCCCATGTCCCTGCACCCTGACCCTTCGACCGACGCCGTGCGCGCCGCCCTTTCTGCGCTGATGGATGGTGACGACAGCGCCACCGACCTGGCCTGCCGCGCCTGGCGTGGCGATGCCGCGGCACGCGCCGACTGGCACGCCTACCACCTGATCGGCGACTTGTTGCGCAGCGACGAGCACCGCGCCGATGCAGCGGGCGATGCACGCTTGCTGGCTGCCGTGCGGGCGCGGCTGGCCGACGAGCCGGTGGTGCTGGCGCCGACCCCTGCAGCCACATCGTCTTCTCCCGCGATCGCGCTGACGCAGGCACGGCGCGCTCGCCGCTGGATGATGCCGACCGCGGTGGTCGCCGGCTTCGTCGCTGTGGCGGGTGCGCTGATGGTGACGCGTGTGGCGACTCCCGACGATGCAGCAACGGCGACGATGGCGCGCTCTGCGGCGCCCGCAGGCGCCGTGCTCCCCGCCTCGGTGGCCACGCCGGTGGTCGCGGCATCGCAGGTGGGCACGGAGAGGGCACCGATGATTCGCAGCGCCGAGCTCGACCGCTATCTGCAAGCGCATCGTCAGTACGCCAACGGCGCGATGCAGGTCACCCCTGGCGGCGCGGTGCGCAACGCGGCCGCCACCGCGCCGGGGCGCTGAATGCGGCTGGCGACGCCGCTGCCCTGGCTCCGCTCGGCCGCGTTCGCGCTCGGCGTGGCGGCCGCCGCGGCAGTGGCCTTGCCGGCACGGGCTGGTGGCAACGTGGTCAACGGCGCCGAGGCCCGGCAATGGCTGCTGCGCATGCACAACGCGGCGACGCAGCGCAACTACCAGGGCACGTTGGTCGTCAGCACCGAGGGCGCGATGGCGAGCTCGCGCATCTCCCACTACTGCGCCGGCAAGGAGTCGTTCGAGAGTGTGGACATGCTCGATGGCCAGCCGCGGCGCGTGCTGCGCCACAACGAACAGGTGCTGACGCTGTGGCCCGGCGCCAAGACCGCGCGGCTCGAACAGCGCGAGGCCATCCAGTCGTTTCCTTCGCTGCTGACGGGCAACGAAGAGCAGCTGTTCGAGCGCTATGAGCTGGTGAGCGAAGGGCCGGGCCGCGTCGCCGGCTTCGACGCGGCCGTGTTCGTGCTGCGTCCGCGAGATGACGCGCGCTTTGCGCAGCGCCTGTGGGCCGAGCAGGGCAGCGGTTTGCTGCTGCGCGCCGATGTGGTCGCGGCCGACGGACGGGTGCTCGAAAGCAGCGCCTTCACCGATCTGTCGATCGGCGGCAAAACCAAGCCGCAGCCGGCGAACACGGTGCAAGGGGCCTTGAAGCAGCTCGACGGCTGGCGTGTGCTCAAGCCGACGGCGCAGCCGACGACGCTCGAATCCGAAGGCTGGCAGCTCAAGGCGCCGGTGGCGGGCTTTCGCCAGAGCAGTTGCGTCAAACGTCAGCTCGAACCGGCGTCCGGCGACAACCGCCAGACGGCGGCCGAGGTGCTGCACGCCATCTTCACCGACGGCTTGACGCACGTCTCGCTGTTCATCGAGCCGCTACGCGCCGAGCGTCACCGCGGCGGCGGCGCGGCGTCGGGCGCCACACACACCTGGATGCAAGCGCACGGCACGCACTGGATCACCGTGGTTGGCGATGTTCCTGCGGCCACGCTCAAGCAGTTCGCCGCGGCGCTGGAGAGCAAGCCGCGCTGACGGTCTTGTCATCGCTCGAGCGTCTGCTGCGCTGAAAACCTGTACAACGTTGTTTAGTTTCCTTCGCAAGGCCTGTCTGCTCATGATGAACTTCAATCCTGTTTTTGCGCCGTCGGCCACCCGCGGTCGTTGCATGGCGGCCGTCGCGTCCTTGTCGATGGCTGCCACGCTCACGTTGTTGCTACCGGCGCCGGCCGCGGCTCAAGCCGGGCGCGAGCTGCCGGACTTCACCGAATTGGTCGAGCGCGTCGGGCCGACGGTGGTCAATATCCGCACCGCGGAGCGGCGCGGCAGCAGCGAAGGCTCGCCCGGTGGCGGTGGTGGCGGCGGCGGCGGCGAGATCGATGAGCAGATGCGCGAGTTCTTCCGCCGCTTCGGCATCCCGATTCCGGACCGCATGCCCAACATGCCGGGCCAGCCGCGGCGCGGCGGGCCGCAGCAGCCAGACGAGAACGAAGCGCAGCCGCGCGGCGTGGGCTCTGGCTTCATCCTCTCGCCCGACGGCTATGTGATGACCAATGCGCATGTCGTCGACGGCGCCGATGAAGTCATCGTCACGTTGACCGACAAGCGGGAATTGAAAGCCAAGATCATTGGCGCCGACCGTCGCACCGACGTGGCGATCGTCAAGATCGAAGCCAGCGGCTTGCCGGCGGTCAAGATCGGCGACGTGAATGCGCTCAAGGTCGGCGGTTGGGTGATGGCCATCGGCGCGCCGTTCGGCCTCGACAACACCGTC
>JANNJX010000078.1:0-1993 GCA_031396005.1 Burkholderiales bacterium | reverse complement strand
TTGGCCAGGCCGAGCATGTTGATCGCGCCGATCACGCTCGTCTTGGTGGTTTGCACCGGGTCGAACTGGTAGTGAACCGGCGACGCCGGACACGCCAGGTTGTAGATCTCGTCGACCTCGACGTACAGCGGGAAGGTGACGTCGTGACGCTGCAACTCGAAGTGCGCATTGCCCAGAAGGTGGGCGATGTTCGAGCGAGAGCCGGTGAAGTAGTTGTCGACGCACAGCACGTCGTGCCCGTCCGCGATCAGGCGGTCGCACAGGTGTGAGCCCAAAAAGCCCGCGCCACCGGTGACCAGGACGCGCTTGCGGATCGAATAGTTCTTCATGGCGAAGGATTGTCGCAGGCCAGGCGCGATCGGGCGATGAGCAAGTCACGGCCGAGCACCGCCCTAGAATTCTTGTTCCTCGGCGGCACGATCCGCCTGTGAAAGTGACTATGGACAACAACGACGACAACCAGTTGATCATCGAGCGCCGGGACAAGCTGACGGCCCTGCGCGCGATGGCCAAGGCCAAAGGCCAAGCCGCGTTTCCCAACGACTTCAAGCCCCGGCACCACGCCGCCGACCTGCACCAGCGTCACGGCGCCAGCGACAACGAAGTGCTGGAGGCGCAAGCCATTCCCGTCGCCGTCGCCGGCCGCATGATGTTGAAGCGGGTCATGGGCAAGGCCTGCTTCGCCACGCTGCAAGACGCCTCAGGCCGCATCCAGCTCTACGTCACGCGGGACGCCGTCGGCGCCGACGTGCTGGCCGATTTCAAGGGCTGGGATCTGGGCGACATCCTCGGCTGCGAGGGCACGCTGTTTCGCACCAAGAGTGGTGAGCTGTCGGTCAAGGCGACGTCGATCCGCCTTTTGACGAAAAGCCTGCGGCCGCTGCCCGACAAATTCCACGGCATGACCGACCAGGAGCAGAAGTACCGGCAGCGCTATGTCGATCTGATGACCGACGACAGCGCGCGCTCGCGCTTCGTGGCGCGCAGCAAGGCGGTGTCGTCGATCCGCAATTTCATGGTCGAGCACGGCTTTCTCGAAGTCGAGACGCCGATGCTGCACCCGATCCCCGGTGGCGCGAACGCCAAGCCGTTCACCACTCACCACAATGCGCTGGATCAACAGATGTTCCTGCGCATTGCGCCAGAGTTGTACTTGAAGCGCCTGTTGGTCGGCGGCTTCGAGCGTGTGTTCGAGATCAATCGCAACTTCCGCAATGAAGGCATCTCGGTGCGTCACAACCCCGAGTTCACGATGATGGAGTTCTACGCGGCCTACTGGACGCATCACGATCTGATGGACTTCACCGAGCAGGTGCTGCGCCACGCCGCGCGCGCGGCCAGCGGTTCGGCGCGCGTCACGTACCAAGGCCGCGAGGTCGATCTGGAGAGCCACTTCGCGCGCCTGTCGGTGCGCGATTCGCTGGTGGCGCACGCCGGCGCAAGCGAAGCCGAGGCCGACGATGCGACGGCCCTGCATGCCAAGCTCAAGGCGCACGGCGTTGAGCCGCCAAAACATTGGGGCCTGGCGCAGTTGCAGTTCGGCCTCTTCGAAGCCGCGGTCGAAGACAAGCTGTGGCAGCCGACTTTCATCACCGACTACCCGGTCGAGGTGAGTCCGCTGGCGCGCGCGTCGGATACCAACCCCGCCGTCACCGAGCGCTTCGAGCTCTTCGCCACCGGCCGCGAAATCGCCAACGGCTTCTCCGAGTTGAACGACGCCGAAGACCAGGCGGCGCGGTTTGCGTTGCAGGCGAAGAACAAGGAAGCCGGCGACGAGGAGGCGATGTATTACGACGCCGACTTCATCCGCGCGCTCGAGTACGGCATGCCGCCGGCGGGAGGCTGCGGCATTGGCATCGACCGGCTGATCATGCTCATCACCGACAGCCCGAGCATCCGCGACGTGGTGCTGTTCCCGGCGTTGCGCAAGGAGAGTTAGAGCGATGACCGCGCGCCTCGAGTCGCTGCAGGCCATCGAGGCCGCGCTGTGGCA
>JANNJX010000060.1:0-5185 GCA_031396005.1 Burkholderiales bacterium | reverse complement strand
CCAGACCACGTCGCCGTTTTGCAGCGTCAGGTCGTTGGCGCGGCGGCCGGCGCCGAACACCGACGGCAAGTCGATCTCGGCGCGGTACGGCTGGCCGTTGCGCGTGCCCACCACCACCACCTGGTCGGCGCCGCCGGGGATGACACCGCCAGCCGTGGCGATCACGTCGGTCAGTTGCACGTTGCCGGTTTCGAGGGGGTAGCGGCCGGGCCGGCCCACCTGGCCGAGTACAGACACCTGGTTGCCGCGCACCTGCTGCACGGCCACCGAGACCTGCGGCTGTTTGACGAAGTTGCCGGTGCGCAGCCCGTCGGCGATGCGCTTCTCGGCCTCCGACACCGTTAGGCCGGCCAACGCCACGCTGCCCAGCAGCGGGTAGGAGATGCTGCCGCCTTCGGTGATGCGGGTTTCGAGCGTCAGGTCGGCGCTCTGGTAAACCGAGATGCGGATCATGTCGCCGGCCGCCAGCCGGTACTGCGCATTCGCCGTCGCCGGCGGGCCCTGTTGCGCCCACACCAGCCCGGGGGCTGCGGCCAGCAACAGCGGGGCCGACGCGAACCAGCGCCGCGAGATCAGTTTGGTGTTTCTCGGATTCATTTCAGTCCCAGCCCTTTGTTGACGGTGATGGCATCGATGCGCGCGGCCGCTTGGCCGGCTGCATCAGTGGCGTTGTTCATGGCAGCGTTCGTGCCCGGTGCTTCGTTGACAGCCTTGGACTCCAGCGTCGCTGCTGCCGAGGCGGCGACGTCGGCAGCCGTGGTGCGCGCGGCATCGGACAGCGGCGGCGCCGAGGCCGCGAACCGTCCTTGGTAGTCGATGCGGGCCGCCGTGCGCAGGGCGTTCATGTCGTCGGCCATCAGCTTGCGCCTTTTCTCGTTGAGCAAAAACTGCTCGATGGCGCGCGACGCGCGCTCGGCGTCCACCGGCTGCGGTCGCACGCTGCGCAAGACGACGATCTGCGCGCCTTTGCCGGTGGGGTTGAGCAGCGCCTGGCCTTCACTCATCCGTGCCAGCACGGGCAGCACCGGCAGCGGCAACTGCTCAGCCGCCCGCACCGACTGGTTGGTGGCGAACTTCAGATGGTTGGTGTTGAGGTAGGTCGCCAGGTCTTCGGCGGTCTTGATCGGCGGTAACGCCGCTTTCAAGGCTTCGACCTGTTGGGCATCGGCTTCGACAGCAAACTCCTGCAATTGATAGATCTTGCGATCGCTGAACAGCGCTGGATGTTCGTCGTAGTACTTCTTGATCTCGGCGGGAGTCGGCCGCGCAGCGCCTTCGCCCAATTTGTCGGCATAGGCGCGCGCGATGATCTCCTGGCGGGCCGAGTCGATCGCCTGAACCACCTTTGGTTCACGGTCGAGTTTCAGGTCCGTTGCCTTCTGCACCGTGAGTTCGCGGTTGATCAAACGCTCGAGGATCTGTCGCTCGGCCTCAGGGACTTGGTCTGTCTTGACCGCTTGCTGAGACAGTAGTGCCCCAATTTGGTGCACGGTGATCTCTTCCTTGTTTACCCGTGCCGCAGTCTGGGTTGCCGAGCTTTCCCTGGCACCGCACCCCGCCAACCCGCCCACGGCAGCGAGCAACGCGGCCGCGGCGAAGGTCGAGCGCAGAAAGTCGGCAGTGAGGGAAAGTACAACTCGCATCAAAGGTCGTCCTTGCACGGTGCACAGCGGCACGTCGCCCGGTTCTTGCGAACGGCCGTGAAACGGTGATCCGGTTCAGTACCAAATCACCGCCAAACACACTGATAGAGTTTACCCACCCCCGTGTCAGCAAACGTAGGCCGCGACGCCGACCGGAGGGTCCCGGCATGTCGCTCGTGCAATCTGCACACGCCCGGTTAGGGAGGATTGGCCTGCGACGCCAACGCCGCCGCCGATTCCGCGTCCCGCCCGCCGGTCTGAGGGTACCCATTTGCGGCCGACTGGGCCAGAATTGTGCACACGCGGTCCGTTAACCCGAGCCTGGCGATCATGACCAATCCTCAGCCACCCAAGCCACCAGCAGCGCTGGACGCCCTGGACTTCGAGATCACTGATTTCGACGAAGCACGCCGCGCCCTCGATGAACTGCCGGCGGGACTACAGGCGGTGCAAAAAAGCACGCCGGGCTATTGGGAGAATCGACGCCGAGGCATGTTGCCGTCCGATCGCGCCCTGACCGGCGCGGCCATGGATTGGATCGTGGCCCTGCCGCCGCCGATTCGCCCGCACACCACGTGCGAGCAGTTTCCCCGCGTCGCCAATGCCATCGCGGAGTCCTGGGAAGACGTGCCGCTGTGCACGCGCGTGCTCGATCACATGCTGCACGACTACCGCGGCGGGCGCCGCGGATTCCCGGCCATCGTGCGGGCCGAACTGAGCACCTTGATGCAGCACCAGCAGGTGCGCCCGCGCGGCTGATCGCGGGCCGTCAGGGCGCCGTGCCGAAGCCCTGCGGGTGGCTCGACTGCCAGCGCCAACTGTCGGCGCACATCTGCTCCAGATCGCGCCGGGCCTGCCAGTTCAGCACGGCATTGGCCCGTGATGCATCGGCGTAACACGCAGCCACGTCGCCAGGGCGCCGTGCGGCGATGACGTAAGGGATCGGGCGGCCGCTTGCACGTTCGTAGGCGGTCAGCAGATCGAGCACGCTGACGCCGCGGCCGGTGCCAAGATTGAGCGTCATCGAGCCATCGCCACCCAGCAGGTGCGATACGGCTGCCACATGACCCTCGGCCAGATCCATAACGTGGATGTAGTCGCGCACGCCGGTGCCGTCGGGCGTGTCGTAATCGTTGCCGAACACTTGCACGTGCGGGCGCCGACCGACCGCCACTTGGGCGACGTAGGGCATCAGGTTGTTGGGCACGCCGCGCGGGTCTTCGCCGATCGAGCCGCTCTCGTGAGCGCCGACTGGGTTGAAATATCGCAGGCTGGCGATGCGCCACCCGTCATCGGCTCGGCGCAGGTCGGCCAGCACCTGCTCTGCCATCAACTTGGTCCGCCCGTAGGGGTTGGTGGCGGCAAGCGGTGCATCCTCGGCGATCGGCAGCGACTTCGGTTGCCCATAGACGGTGGCGCTGCTGCTGAAGACAAAGCGCTTGGCGCCTTCGTGGCCGAGTGCTTCGCAGGTTGCCAGCACGCCACCCAGGTTGTTGCAGTAGTAGGCCAGCGGTTGCTGCATCGACTCGCCGACGGCCTTCAACGCGGCGAAATGGATCGCGGCATCGACACGATGCCGCTGCACGATGGCCCGCATGGCGGCGGCATCACAGACGTCGGCTCGTTCGAAAACGGGCAGGGTGCCGAGAAGCGTGTGCAGCCGGTCGAGCACACGCGGCGAGCTGTTGACGAAATTGTCGACGCCGACGACGTTGAAACCTGCTGCTGACAAGCAGATCCAGGTGTGCGAGCCGATATAGCCGGCCGCTCCGGTCAACAGAACGACGGGACGCGCCACCGGTCGGTCAGTTGAGCGTGACGCTGCCCACGCAGCCGAAGTTGCTGCCACTGTAGTCGTCCGTGCCGAAGCCGGAGGCCGACCGCGTTTCATGGCCGACCTTGCAGCCGACCGTGATGATGCGCGTGGCTGCCCAGTTCGCACCGAGCGAGGCGAGCGTGGTGTTGTCCCGGCCGTCGCGGCCGCTGATGCTGTCGACCAGGCTGCGCCGCGCGTGGCTGAGGCCTCCGGTCAGCACGATCTTGCCGGTCAACTCGTAGTTCGCGCCGAGGGCGAAGATGGTCGTGACGCGGCTGAAATCGGTGGCGGTCAGGCGCGTGCGGCCGGCGTTGGTCAGGCTTTGAAAACCGGACTCCTGCCCGGTGTCGCGCGACAGCGACGTCGACAGCGTGGTGCGGCCGGTGGGCCGCCAGTTCCAGTACACGTTGCCGGTGACACCGGAAAAATCGTCCGCGTTGGCCCGCTTGTAGTCGGTCTTGCCGAAGTTCAGGCGTGTGCCGACGGTGCTGGCGCCGGTCGCCGTCCATTCCGCTGTGACGTAAACCTCGCGGCGCGAATTGGTGTCGGGCTCGGACTGGCCGAACGAAGGCACGTCATAGTCGGAGTACTCTACCGACACGCCGGTGCCCAGCGATAGCGCGCTGCTCGGGCGGTAGACAACACCGGCGCTGGCGCTGTTTTGCTCGTACTCGCGCGAGTCGAACTCCGGCGCCGAAAAGCCGATGCGCCGGTAGCCCAAGGTGCCTTCGATGCCGAGCAGGCCGACGCCGCCGAGCAGCGCGCGGGCGCGCAGCTCCTGGTAGGTCTCGTTGTTCTTCAACGTGGCCGTGCTGATGCCGGTGTTGAAGTCGGCCTGCCGGCGGCCGGCGTTGACCAGCAGGTTGCCCGACAGATTGCCCACGGTCGCCCAATCCAGCCCCGCGCCCAGCGTGTAGCCCTGGCCATCGAGGCCGTTGAGGTCGGAGTAGCGGGTGTGGGACAAGGCCCCGTTCGCATAGGCGCGCTGGCGGCCGAAGGGCACGTTGACGCCGCCGCTGAGCGTCGTCGTCCAAAGCGTGTCGCTCACGCCGCCGCTGGAGCTGTTGAGCACGTTGGTGTAGTGAGTTACCTCCTGCGCCAGGCCGACATTCCACGGCCGGGTGGCATTGTCGGATTGCTGCGCTGCCAGCGGCAAGTGCGCGGCCAGGCAGGCGGCAAACAAAAGTCGGTGAGCGCGAGCGTGTTGCATGGGGCGGTCTCCAGGGCTGAGCAGTTCGTTTTAGTACGCGTTGCGGTCGAAGAACAGTACACGGACCGTTCGAACAATGATCTGCAGATCCAGCCCGAGCGACCAGTTGCGCAAGTACTCCAGATCGTATTCGACCCGAGCCTTCATCTTATCCACCGTCTCGGTTTCGCCACGAAGGCCGTTGACCTGCGCCCAGCCGGTGATGCCAGGCTTGACCTTGTGTCTCACCATGTAAGCACTGATGAGCTCGCGATACAACTCGTTGTGGGCCACGGCGTGCGGCCGCGGCCCGACGATGCTCATGCGCCCCTGGAGAACGTTGAAGAACTGCGGCAACTCATCGAGCGAGGTCTTGCGAAGGAAGGCGCCGAAAGGGGTAATGCGCGGGTCGTCCTTGGTGGCTTGCGCGACGACGGGACCGTTGTCCTGGGCGCGCATCGAGCGGAATTTGTAGACCGTGATCTCGCCGCCGTCGAGGCCGTTGCGCTTCTGGCGGAAGATCGCCGGCCCGGGCGA
>JANNJX010000005.1:0-3518 GCA_031396005.1 Burkholderiales bacterium | reverse complement strand
CGCACCCCAGGCAAAGGCGATGCCGACGATGAGAAACATCAGGCCCGACCAGAAGTCGCGTTCACTTTTGATTTTCATGGTGCCGCCAGTCTGCTGCCGGTGAAGCCCGGATGTGCGGCGCATTCTAGGCACGGCGGCGTGTGCCGAGCCTGTGGGTTACACGTAAGTGCCGACAGCGTGGGCAGCGCCGATCAACGTCGGCGCGCGGCCGCCTTGCGTGGCGAGGCCAGCGCGGCCGCGTCGCGCAACGCCGCATCGAGCAGCGCATCGGCCATCCACAGCGCAATGCGCTCGACCTCGCGGTTGGGCAGCCCCCAGATGTCTTTCAGGATCGTGTAGGGCTCGATGCCGTAGACGACCGACAAGGCGTGCAGCAGCCGCTGCATCACCGCCGGCGGCACGATCTCGGCCACCGGCGCCAACGTGTCTTCGAGGATGCGCACGCGGTGCCCGCGCCGGTACGGCACCTCCTCGAGCAGGCCCGCGCGCTCCAGCGCCCATTGCTTGAGCGAGAGCTGCGCTGCGGCGCGCAGTTGCGGCTCGAATTCGGAGAAGCGCGGAAAGGTTTCGTTGAACAAGTCGTGAAGGCGCTCGCGGCCGTCGGCCTTGCGCGACGAAAAGCTGCGCACGCTGCCCAGCGAGGTGTGCACCACCGCCGTGACCAGAGCGCTGCGCGACGGAAAGTAGCGGTACGCGGTGGCGCGCGAGACGCGCGAGCGCACCGCCACTTCGGCCACTGAAGGAATGTGGCCGGCCTCCTGAATGATGGTCATCGCCGTGTCGAGCAGGAGCTGCGACGTGGCAGCCGCGACGCCGCGCTCGGGCGGCTCGGGGGGCGGGGTGGGCTTCGGTCGGCTGCGCGTGCCGCGGCGAGGGGCGAGGGTTTTCACTGGCGATCGAGGTTCGAATAGTTCTTGGAGACGATGCGGAGCCGCTCCTATCATGCGGCCACTCAGATTTGAGACGCAAGTCTCAAATTCGGGCCAGCATCTCGCCGCAGCGGTGTCGCCGCCGCTGGTGCGAGTTCGTGCGGCCAACAGGATGTTCTTTCAACAGGAGTCGGCTGCATGCGCATCGCCAGTTGGAGTTGGGGCGGACGGTTTCATGCCGGGCTGATCTCGGCCGATGGCAGCCAGGCCACGCCGTTGGCCGTCGAAGACGCCGAGCGCGGCGCGCTGTCGCTGATCCGTTCCTTCTGCAGCGGTCAGCCGCTGCCGCCTGAAGCCGGCCCGCGCCTGCCGGTGTCGGCGATCACGCTGCGCGCGCCGCTGCCGCGGCCGCGGCGCAACCTGTTCTGCATCGGCCGCAACTACCGCGCGCATGCGCAAGAGCTGGCGGGCTCGGTATTTCGCGATCAGATGGCCGCAGAGCCGCAGTGGCCGATGGTCTTCTCCAAGGTGCCGGAAACCGTGATCGGGCCGTTCGAGGCCGTGCGTCTGCCGGGCAAGGCGGTCAGCGAGAAGATCGACTACGAGTGCGATCTGGCCGTGGTCATTGGCCGCGGCGGCCGCGACATTGCGAAGTCCAGGGCAATGGAGCATGTCTTCGGCTACACCGTCGTCAACGACGTCTCGGCGCGCGACGTGCAGGTGCGGCATGGTCAGTGGCACCTCGGCAAGAGCTTGGACACCTTCTGCCCGATGGGGCCGTGGATCACCACCGCCGACGAGCTCGACGGCCGGGCGACGCGCGTGCGCGGCTGGGTCACGCCGGCAGGCGGCAGTCCCGAGTTGCGGCAGGACGGCCGTACGCAGGACATGATCTTCGACATCCCGACGCTGATCGAGACCTGCTCGCGCGGCATCACGCTGGTTGCGGGTGACGTCATCGCCACCGGCACGCCGAGCGGCGTCGGCATGGGTTTCTCGCCGCCGAAGTGGTTGAAGCACGGTGACGTGGTGCGCGTGGAGATCGACGGCATCGGCACGATCGAGAACAGGTTCGAGCAAGCATGAGCCTCGTCTGGGTGGACCGCATGGCGGTGGACGTGCGCGGTGAAGGCGACGCTGTGGTCTTCATCCACGGCCTGGGTGGCAGCCTGAACGCGTGGACGCCGCTGCTGCCGGCCGTGCCCCACTGGCGCTGCGTGCGCATGGACTTGCCCGGTGCAGGGCGTTCGAGCAAGGCCTACGCGCTTGGCGAGTCCACGCCGCATGGCGGCAGGTTGAGCGTTGCCGTGCATGCCGACGCTGTGCGCCGCGTCTGCGAATCGCAGGGCATCACGCGCGCACACGTCGTCGGCCATTCGTTCGGCACGATCATCGCGCAGCACATTGCTGCGCAGACACCTGCCCTCGTGCGCAGCCTGACGCTGTTCGGCGCGCTGGCCGAGCCGCCGCAGACGCTGCGCGACGTGATGACGGCACGGGCGCCGGTGGCGCGCGAGCAAGGCATGTTCGCGATTGCCGAGGGGACGTCGGAGTTTTCGCTCAGCGCCAGCAGCAAACAGACTCAGCCGGTGACGGTGGCCTACGTGCGCGAGTCGATCGGCACACAGGATGCCGAGGGCTATGCGCGCAACTGCGATGCGCTCGCGGCAGCGACCAGCGCGAGGCTCGAGCTGATCCGCTGCCCGACGCTGATCGTCAACGGCGACGAAGACCAGGTCACCGTGCTCTCGGGTGCGCGGCAATTGGCCGAGCGGCTGATCAACGCGCGCCTCGAAGTCTTCAGCCGCTGCGGCCACTGGCCCATGTTCGAGCGCGCGGCGGAGTCGCAGCGTGCGCTGCGCGACTTTCTGCAATCGGTGAGGTAACGCCATGGCCGATACGCTCTTCACCAACGTGCGCATCTTCGACGGCGGCGGCGAGCAGCCGTTCAGCGGCGACGTGCTCGTCAGCGGCAACAAGATCAACCGCGTCGTCAAGACCGCTTACGGTCAGCGCACGCCGCCGATCGCGGGCGCCACCGTCATCGACGGCGCGGGCGCCTTCCTGATGCCGGGCATGGTCGAGGCGCACACGCACTTTTCGTGGAACGACCAGCCGTCGCTCGACAGCATCCAGCGCATGCCGCCGGAGGAGCACATCCTGTGGTGCGCCAGCATCGCAGAGCGCTATCTCGACATGGGCTGGACGAGCTGCGTCGGCGCAGCGGCGGCCAAGCCGCGCCTCGATGTGGTGATCCGCAACGCCATCAACGACGGCACGATCGTCGGGCCGCGGTATCTCGCGGCGAGCCAGGAGATCACTGTGCCCGGCGGCCTCGGTGACTCGACGATGCCGCACCTGCCGCAACACGAGTTCGCCTTCGGCGCCATCGTCACCGGCGCCGACGAGATGCGGCGCTGCGTGCGCATGTTCTGCAAGTACGGCGTCGATTCGCTGAAGATCAATCTCAGCGGCGAGTCGATCACGGGCATGCCGTCGTCGCAGAGCCAGTTCACCGAGGCCGAGATCGCCGCCTGCGTCGATGAAGCCAAGCGCTGGGGCAAGCGCGTTGCAGCGCATGCGCGCAGCACCTGGAGCATCAAGGAGTGCGTGCGCCAGGGCATCGAGGTCATCTACCACTGCAGCTAC
>JANNJX010000211.1:0-11328 GCA_031396005.1 Burkholderiales bacterium | reverse complement strand
TCGCGTAGGACACCTACTACGCAGCACCGCACCGTGGTCTGCTGTGCGTGGCCGCACAAAGAGTCAGACTCAGCGCATCACATTCATCGGAACCGCGCAATGTCCAATCCCTGGCTGAAGAAGAACCCGTTCATGAGCATGTGGCTGAGCAGTGCCAATCGCGTTGCGGGTTCGATGCGCGGGCGAGTGGCGGGCGAGGTCAAGCGCCAATCGGCGCAGGCGACGCGTGAGGCAAGCAACGACTGGATCAAGTTGTGGACGGGTGCTACGACCGCTACCCTTTCGCCCCCGTCTCCGGCAAAGCGAAAGAAGTCGCGCAAGTAGGAGTGCGCGCCACGCGTTCGTGAAGAAGTCGTCGCGCTGTCGCCGGGTTGGTGAACGATTGGTTGGAGCCAATGACCGGAACAGCGTCCTTCCTGTCCGCGCTTGGCGCAGCAACTATTAACTCGCGGTGTTGTTCAGCGGGTCGTCCGACAAGCCGACAAGCCCTGGGTCGCCCAGACGACGTGGCAGCAGCGCCGGCTCGTCATCGCCCATGATCCCGAGGTGGCAGCACGGCGGACTCAGGCGCGCAACACTGCGATTGCCGAGTTGCTCGCGCTCGGCCAGCAGTGGGGCGGCAAGCTCGATGCGCAAGAAGCCGGAGCTCGTCGCCGCATGGGTGAGGTCGCTCGGCATATCTGCGCTATTTGAGCTCTGCGTACGATTCAAACCGCACCGGTGTGGAGGGGAGTCTGCGTCGGCTCGGAGCATCCCATCACCTGCGCGTTCCAGGGCGACGCTCAGTGTGCCTGCGGGGTCAGAACGTCACAGATGCTGCCCCACGTGCTTGGCGCCGGCTAACTCAAAAGCATGCGGATGGAGCGCGCCCAGCATCGTGATGTATGCGTTGTTGTAACTATTGACGAGCGCGGGCCCCCACGAGACAAACATCGGCAAGCCCCTTTAAGCAGGCGCCTACGCAAGGGCGGTGGGGGGACCGCAACCACCGACACGCTCGCGCGGCAAGCGCACCGTAAACGTGGTCGCGTCAGCATCCGATGCGACCTCAATGACACCGCCGTGCGCCGATGCAATCGATGTAAAGGCCGAGGCCAAGGCTGGAATCGGCCTTGACAGCGTCCCCCGTATTGCCTCGCTGAAGCGGCTCAAAGATTGTATGAAGGTGAGCGGCGTCAATCATGGCGCCCTGATTCGACACTGACAAGACGACCGCATCTTTTTCGCCATCGAGCGCCACGCGCACTGGTGTTTCCCGCGTGCCGTATTTCAGCGCGTTGGAGACAAGATTGCCGAGCAAGCGGCGCAGACTGTTCCCATCAAAAACGCCGTGCAGGTTGCCTGTGGCGTCTACAACCACTTCATGGCCCGGCTTCGCAACACGCTGTTGATCCACCTCATCGAGCAACACAGACTCCAAATCGACCGGGGTCGGCTCGATTTCAATCGCCAAACCGAGTTGTGCCCGGTTGAAATCGAGAAAATCGTCGACCAAGTGCTTGAGTTGCTTGACGCTGTTGCTGAGCCGCCGGGTGGCCGCGGCCACGTCCACGCCCTCTTGGTGTCGCTCGAGCAACTGGGCCGTCATCAGCACGACTTGCAGGGGCGTGCGCATGTCGTGGCCCAGCATGCCGGCAAAGAGCTTTCGTGCCTCATCGACTTTGTTTGAGAACGAGGCGACGGACTCTGCCAGAGCCTGATCGATGGCCTCGTTGAATCGCAGTGCCTCTTGCAAATCGATCTCGATCGGCGCCACGCGAGCCGCCCAAAGCCGCAGGACGCTGGATCGCAATGCACGGTATTCGGCCACGAGCTGGTTGATGTCGAAACCGTTCGCCGAGCGAAGTACGGCGTGAATCTGGGCGGCCGTCGCCGGTGCGTCGAGCAGCGGCAAATTCAAGCCCATGGCCTTTGTACGCTGGGCATCGGCGCTTTGCGGAACCACGATATCGCTGACCACCGCTTCGAGGATCTGCTTGGCGTGATCGCGCAACGCGAGGGCGTTCATGTTGGCGGCGGCAGGGATCTGCATGCGAGCAAAAGCCTCCCACTCGGCCACGACGTCTTCCATGTGAATGAGGATGAATTCAGCGAGCTTCATGGGTCTTGCCTCAAGCAGGCGCTGGCGTGTCAGCGCGCCAGCGAGGCCGGACGCCGGCCCGTGATGACGAGGGCCAGTTCATCGGCGTCAACGGGCTTGGTCAGATGGTGGTCGAAGCCTGCGGCCTCGGCCTTCAGCTTATCGCTTTTCTGGCCCCAGCCTGTCAGTGCGACAAGCCTCACCTTGTCGCCGCTGGCCGCGGTGCGAAGTCGAGCAGCCACCTCATATCCGTTCAGATGCGGCATGCCGATGTCGAGCACGGCGACATCAGGGTCGAAGGCCGCCGCGGCGGTCACCGCTTGCGCCCCGTCGTAGGCGGTCACGACTTCGTGCCCCATCAAGCGCAGTATTGCCGCGAGACTGTCGGCCGCATCACGGTTGTCGTCTGCCAGCAGCACGCGCCGCGCCATGCGGGGCGTTGGGTCAATAGCCATCGGCGTGGAAAGTTGGTAGTCGACAGCGTCATCGGGCACCCGCGCTGGTAGTGGGAGTGACACCCGAAACACAGAACCCCGACCCGGCCCATCGCTGAACGCATCGATCGATCCGCCATGCAGTTCGACGATTCCCTTCGTCAGCGCGAGCCCGATGCCCAGCCCGCCGGAGGTGCGGGTCAATGGGGAGCTGACCTGAGCGAACAAGTCGAACACGGTCTCGAGGTCCTCAGGCTTCAACCCGATTCCCGTGTCAGCGACAGAAATGTGGGCTTGTTGATCAAGCCTCGCAACCTTCAGGAAGATTTGCCCGTTGGGCTCGGTGGACTTGCAGGCATTGTTGAGCAAGTTGGTGACGACCTGTGTCAGCCTCACAGGATCGGCCTGCAGCAGCGGTATGTCGCTCTGCACATCCACCTCAAGCCGGTGGCCGCGTGCGTCTGCCAACGGCTGCGCGGCTTCGACCGCCATCGCCGCCACGTGACGCAGATCGGTCGGCCTCCGCTCGAGCTCCAGCCGTCCACTCGTGATACGGCTGGTGTCGACCAGATCGTCTACGAGGCGCGCCAGATGCGTGCTCTGCCTCAGCACGACCGCACTGCACCATGCTCGCTGCGATGCCGTCACATCGGGCGACGCCAGCAAGCGCGCCGCGACGAGGATGGGGCTGAGGGGATTGCGCAATTCATGAGAAAGGATCGCCAGGAACTCATCCTTGCGCCGCGCCGCCTCGACCAGACTTGCCTGCGCTTCGCGCACATCGGTGACGTCGGTGTTGGTGCCGAACCAGCGCACTACCGCGCCGGTCGAATCACGAACCGGCTTTGCACGGGACAAGAACCAGCGGTAGCTGCCATCTGCGGCTCGCAACGGAAAGGTGTCTTCCCAATCGCGGCCGGCAGCCACCGCTTCCTGGAAGCGCTGCTTGATGCCTTCGACGTAGGTTGGGTCATGCACTTCGGTCCATCCCCAGCCGAGCATGTTCTGCAGCGTCGTGCCGGTGTAGTCGAACCAACGGCGGTTGTACCAATAGATGGCGCCATCGGGGTGTGCCATCCAGGCCAGTTGGCTGATGTTGTCCGCGAGTGCCCTGAACTCTTCCTCTCGCTCGTCGAGCGTTGCCTGTGCAGCACGGCGTCCGGCATCGAGCAAGGCAACACGGTGGGCCACTTCGGCGTGGGAAAGGCGCCGCGTCAGCAGCGCTACCGCTGCGATGAGCATCAAGCCGATCACGACCGTGCTGCCAAGAGCGAACAGTCCGCGCGATCCCAACACAACCGTCTGTGACGACCGCTCGGCGAACAGATCGACCTCCGCGCGGGAGAGCGCATCGGTTGCGTCCGCCAACACCTGCGTCGTGCGACGGCTGTCGTCAGTCACGCGTTGGCCTTCGATCTCTGCCGCGTACCCGGCCATCCTGATGGCAACCGCGGCCTCGACGGCCTTGGCGCGAACTACCTGGGCCGGGTTGTCTCTCACCAGCGCGACAAGGGCTTGCGCTTCCGCCTCGACGGTTTGCCTCTGCGCCCGGAAGGCGACCAGTGCATCGTATCGGGACAACAGCAGATACGTCCGGACATCAGCGCGGGCACGCTGCGTGCCCTGCTCTATGGCTGAGACCGAGAACAAGACAGCGTTCGAGTGCACGACAGCCGCTTGACTGTCGCGCAATCGCAGCATGACAAATGCGGTGACAGCGCCAGCGCAGAGCAGCACCATCGCGCAGAACAACAGAACCACGGGAGATGGCAACCGTCTCGTCGAACCAGGAACAGGCAACACGCATCGAGACTAGCGGAATGCAAAGGTCGCGAAAGCCTGTCAACAGGCATACGCGTGTCATTGCAAGGAATAAGGTCGGATTACTGATGAACTACCTCGCGATCCACGTTGACGGCTTCAGATCGCCTCAGGTCACGACCGCCAACCGCCTGCTTGAAGCTCTCTGCCGCGAACGCCCGCAGCTGCGTGAGTTGGTCGAGACGACGGATTGCGCTGTGGGTCATGAGTTCTGTGCACAAGGCGCGCTGGTCGATCACGTTTACTTTCCGGCTGGTGGCGTGTTGTCGCTGTCGCTGTACCTGCGCAGTGGCCAGGGCTCGGAGTCGAGCACAGTGGGCAGTGAGGGCTTCGTCGGGCTGCCGGTTTATCTCGGCCTGTTGAAAAGCCCCTACAGAGTGGTCCAGCAAAGTCCTGGCGCGGTGCTCCGGCTGTCCGCCAAGGAGTTTTGTTCGCAGATCGAGGGCAGTCGAAATGCAAGCCGCGTGCTCAAGCGATTCACGGCGTTCTGCCTGCAGTTCGGGCAGCAAAACGGCGTTTGCAACCTCTATCACAGCGTTCAGCAACGGGCCTGCCGGTGGTTGCTGACGACGGCCGACAGGACCGAACAGACACCGCTTCACCTGACCCAGTCGATGTTGGCAGAGATGCTTGGCGTGCGCCGCCAATCGGTTGGCGAGATCGCCGTCTCGCTGCAGCGCGCCGGGCTGGTGCGCTACACCCGCGGCCTGGTCACGATCGGCGACCGAGCGGGCCTCGAAGCGGCATCGTGCGAGTGCTACGGCGCGATGCGCAAGTACTACGACGACGACGAGACGATCGGCATGGTCTCGTGAAGCATCTGCTGCATTTTGTGTTTGCGTCTCTGCAGGCCTGTTCGTGGCTGCCTCCCACTCGGTTTTGAGCGCCGTGCGGCGGGGACCCGCCGTCCTTGCCGTCCTGGCGATGGTTTCGCTGTCCGCCTGCGTCATCGCATTCACGTACTGGCACCACATGCTCACCGCCCGAGCGGCCAAGCGGTGGCCGAGCTGGCGTCGCTCTCGCGGAGCCTCGGCCAGACGCTCGCTGACGCCGAGGCGGCGCAGCGCGGCTTTCTTCTCAACGGAGATACTGAAACTGCCGAGCGCTTCCAGCGCGACAGAACGGTTGTTGCCCAACAGGTCAGCGCCTTGACCGCAGCGGCGCAGCTCACATCGCCCCAGCAGGTGGTAGCGGTGGGCGAGCTGGCGGCCGCAGCGCGAGTTCGCATCCAGGAGTTGGCGCTGCCGATCGAACTGGCGCAGGCGGGGCGCCGCGCGAAAGCACTGGCACTCACGCAAGACAGCGCGTTGAACGCGGCCGCACTGGGCGTGGATTCCTGGCTCGCACGAGTGACGCAAGGCGCGGACCGCGATGCGGCGCAGCTGAACTCCGAGCAGCAGGCGCTCCTGGCCCGTTCGGGCGCTGCAGTGGCGGTCAGTTTGCTCGCCGCAATTCTGCTGGCCGGCGTGTTGTGGCGAGAAACAAGGCGGCTGTCGGCTGGGCGTTCGGCGCTCGAACAGGATGCCGAGCAAAGAGCCCTCGAGGCCCAGACGCGCGAACGGCTGCTGACCGACGAGTTGGCCTCTCGGCGGCGGGCGACCGAGGCTGCCGACGCGTCGAGCGTGGCCAAGAGCGTTTTCCTGGCGAACATGAGCCACGAAATTCGCACGCCAATGAACGCGATCGTTGGGCTGACGCACCTGGTACTCGGCGATACGCGTGACGCGTTCCAGCAAGAAAGGCTCCGCAAGATCGACGCTGCGGCGAAGCATCTGCTCGGCGTCCTCAACGGTGTACTCGATCTGTCGAAGATCGAATCAGGCAAGCTCGTGCTGGAAAACATCGACTTCCTGCGCGATGAAGTGGTGTCGCAGGCCTTCGAGATGGTCACCGTGTCGGCTGCCGAAAAGGGTGTCGAGCTGGTATTCGACACCGTCGATGTGCCCGATCGAATGCGCGGCGATCCGCAGCGCCTCGGTCAAGCGCTCATCAACTTGCTCTCCAACGCCGTCAAGTTCACCGAGCGCGGGTGGGTGCGCCTGCAGTCGGAAGTGCTGGCGGTCGAAGAAGACCGCCTGCTGCTTCGTTTCGAAGTTCGCGATACCGGAATCGGCATTCCGGCCGATCGCCATGGCGCTCTATTCAACGCCTTCGAGCAGGCCGACAGCTCGACAACGCGGCGCCACGGCGGCACTGGCCTCGGGCTCGCGCTGACCCGTCACATCGCCGAATTGATGGAGGGTGAAGTCGGTGTCAAAAGCGAACCGGCGGTCGGCAGCACATTTTGGTTCACGGCGTGGGTCGGCTGCGCCGACGATCCCGTGCAGCGCCGCGGCGCCACGCCAATGGCAGGCGTGCGGGCGCTGCTGATCGACGACCTGCCTGAGGCCCTGAGTGCGATCGGAGATGCGTTGCACCAGCTGGGCCTGGAAGTGACGCGACAGTCGAGCGGCCGCCATGCGGTCGCGCATGCACGGTCAGAGCTCGCTGCCGGCAGGCAGTTCGACGTCGTCCTGATCGATTGGCGGATGACCCCTCTGGATGGCATGGCCACGTTGGCGGAACTGCGCGACTCGCTCGGCGACCACATGCCGCCGAGCATCCTGATCACGGCGGTCGACGCGCCGCTGTTGACGCAACAGACCATCGCCGCACGTGTCGCGGCCGTGCTGGTCAAGCCGGTAACGCCATCCGCGCTGCACGACGCCCTCTCCAAGGTGTTCGGCCATGTGACGGGTGCGGCGAAAACTTCCGCGCTGCCCGACAGCTCGCCAGAACATGAATTGCGGCGGATGCACGCCGGACAACGGGTGCTGCTCGTCGAGGACAACCGGGTCAATCAGCAGGTCGCCACTGAACTTCTGCTCTCCGTCGGCCTTGTTGTAGAAGTGGCCGACAACGGCGTCAAGGCAGTGAGGCTTGCTTTGGCCCGCGACTACGATCTGGTACTGATGGACGTGCAGATGCCCGAGATGGACGGCCTGTCCGCCACGCGCGCCATCCGTTCCCGCGCGGGCCTCGGTTTGCCGATCATCGCGATGACAGCGAATGCGTTTGCCGAGGACAGAGCTGCCTCGTTGGCCGCGGGCATGAACGACCATGTCGCCAAACCGGTCGATGCAAGGTTGTTGTTCGCCACGCTGTTGCGCTGGCTTCCTGAACCGGCGGCCGGATCGGCCAAAGAATCCGACTCACCTGCACTCGCGTCACCGCCAGGAGTGCTCGGCACGCCGCCGTTGCCTCACCGACTCGCGTCGGTGGACGGTCTTGACGTGCATCAGCTGATGCGCAATCTTGGCGGCGAAATCTCCGCGGTCGAACGAGTGCTTCGGGGGTTTGTCGAGCAATACTCACCGAGCGGTATTCCGGAACTGCTGCTCGCGGCGAACGATGCGATGTTTGCCCGATGGCACGCGCTCTGCCATTCATTGCGTGGCGCGTGTGGCGCCATCGGCGCCACGGCGTTGCAAAGCGACCTGCTTGAACTGGAACGCGACCTTGATCGCTCGGTAGGCCGCGAACTCGTTGCAGAAAAAGCGGCGCAAATTCAACGCAAGTTGTTGCTCTTCGTTCAGCAACTGACCAGCGCACTGAACGCCCCGTTATCGCCGAGCCGGGTCGAGCCTGCTCGAGAACATGCAAGAGCAGTATCGGACTTTGATGTTCCGGACAATCCATCGTGAACAGCAAAACGAGAGTCGTTGTTGTCGACGACGTTGTTGAAGCCGCCGATCTTGTCGCCATGGGGCTGAGATTGCATGGGCACGATGCGGTCGCCACGTACAGCGCGCATGAGGCCATCCTGCAGATCGAGCAGGAAGACCCGCAGGTTGTTCTGTTCGATATCCGCATGCCGGGATTCGACGGCTACGACTTGGCGACGATGCTGCGACACCGCTACAAAAAGGGGCTCGTATTGATTGCCTTGACTGGATTGGACGAAAAAGAGCCGCGCGTTGCGGGCACTCTGCCTCTGGTCGATCACTTCCTGCGTAAACCGCTCGAGATCGAGGCGCTGGATGACATCCTCCGGCACTCCGTGGCCGGCAACGACTGAATCGAGTCTCTGCAGGCGCAGCGAGCGGCGATGATAAACGGCTGCCCTGCTCAAGAGCGTCGTCGGTGCACAACCCATAGCGCGCCAGGATGTGCTGACGTGAGGCGTTGGGCTCCACGCGTCCGGGGCCGACGAACAGGATCACGAACGACGGCGGGACAACGATCTGGTTTTCGTCGGACATGGCGGGGATTCTGCAGCGCCCGCAGCACGGATGGTCTGTGCGGGGGTCTGACAATGGCAGCCATGTCCCTGCAATTGCCATCTGCCGAGGCGCCCCTCGCCTGCGCTGCTGCGCAGACATCTGCGGCCGGCTTGCAGGCGACCGGAGAGCCGACGGCGCAGGGCTGGGCCTATACGGTCTCGGTCCGTGAACTGTGCGAGTTCGCGGCCAAACGCGGTGACCTGAATCGGCGCTTCACGCCCTCGGCAACGGCGCTCGAAGGGCTCATGGGACAGAGCACGGTCGCGCAACGCCGCGGGCAGGACTACGAGTCGGAGATTGCCTTGGAGACCACCTGCGGCGCTCTGCGCGTGCGCGGTCGCGCCGATGGCTACGACCCCCGGCGCCGCTGCCTGGAAGAGATCAAGACCATCCGCGGACATCCCGACGAGATTTCCCAGAACCGCAGGCAGTTGCACTGGGCGCAGTTGCAGACCTACGGCGCGCTGTTCTGTCGCGTCCGCCGCTTGTCCGAGATTGCCTTGGCGCTCGTGTACTTCGATGTCGGCAGCCAGTCCGAGGTCGAACTGCGGCAGGTCTATGGTGCCGAGGAACTCGAGGATGCGCTGGCACAGCGCTGCGATGCCTTCATGGCCTGGGCACTTCAGGAGGCCGGGCACCGTGACGCACGGGACACGGCACTGAGGGCACTCGCGTTCCCACTTGAGTCGTTCCGCGCCGGACAGCGTGAGCTGGCCGAAGCGGTCTACCGGACAGCCGCCAACGGGCGCTCCTTGCTCGCCCAGGCGCCGACGGGCATTGGCAAGACGGTGGGCACCTTGTTCCCGCTGCTCAGAGCGATGCCGGCGCACGGGGTCGACAAGCTGGCCTATCTGACGTGCAAGGGCACCGGTCGGATCGCCGCCCTGGAGGCGCTGGGCAGCTTGCGCTCCGCCGCGACAGGACAGTCCCTGCGCGTGTTGACGATGGTGCCCAAGGATGAGGGCTGCGAACACCCGGACAAGGCCTGTCACGGCGACGCCTGTCCGCTGGCCAGCGGGTTCTATGACCGGCTGCCCGCCGCGCGCCAGGAAGCCCTTGCCCTGGGTTGGCTGGATGCCGCAGCGCAGCGCCAGGTCGCGCTGCGCCACAGCATCTGCCCGTACTACCTCGGACAGGAGCTGGTGCGCTGGGCCGACGTGCTGGTGGGCGACGTGAACCACCTGTTTGACAGCAACGGCCTGCTCTGGGGCCTGATGCAGGCGCTGGACTGGAAGTTGGCCGTGCTGGTCGACGAGGCGCACAACCTGGTCGAGCGCGCGCGGCGCATGTACAGCGCGGAGTTGCGCATCAGCCAGATCCGCGCTGCGGCGCAGACCGCGCCGGCTGCCGTGCGCAGCGCCTTGGAGGCCCTGGTGCAGGCGAGCGAGGACCTCGTGCTCGACACCGCGGCACCCTACGAGGTGCAGGAGGTCGCACCCGATGCCTATGTGCAGGCCCTGCAGGCCGCCGTGGGCGCCACGTCCGAATACTTCAACCAGCACCCGCTGAACGTGGAATCGCTGCTGACCTTCCACTTTGAACTGCAACGCTATCTGAAGCTGGTCGAGGCCTTGAGCGACCATTCACTGTTCGACGTGCAGACCTTCCTGGGCACTCGCAGTGGCATCGAGGTCGACGCCGAGGCGGCACAGGACAGGAGCGACGCCGCGCTGTGCGTGCGCAACGTGGCGCCAGCCTGCTTCCTGCGCCAGCGCTTCAAGGCCCTGCACAGCGTCACGCTGTTTTCGGCCACGCTGTCGCCGCCCCAGTACGCGATCCGTTTGCTGGGCCTGCCTGAAAACACAGCCTGGATCGACGTGCCGCCGGCCTTCCCCGCCGAACACCTGACCGTGCGCGTGGCCGACGGCATCTCGACGCGCTTCGCCCACCGCGATCGCTCCCTCCACCGGCTGGTGGGCGTGATCGCACGGCAGTTCGACGAGCACCCGGGCAACTACCTCGCCTTCTTCAGCAGCTTCGACTATCTCGAGAAGGCGACCTCACTGCTGGCCGCGTTGCGGCCGGACATCCCGCAGTGGCGTCAGGAGCGGCGCATGAGCGCCGGCGCGCGCGCGACTTTCCTGGGCCAGTTCAAGCCGCAGGGCCAGGGTATCGGGTTCGCAGTTCTGGGCGGCGTGTTCGCCGAGGGAGTGGACCTACCGGGCTCGCTGCTGATCGGCGCCTTCATCGCCACGCTCGGCCTGCCGCCCGTCTCGGTGACGCAGGATCACATCCAAGCGCGACTGGACAAGCTGTTTGGGGCCGGTCATAGGTACGCCGATCTGGTTCCGGCCATGCAGCGGGTCGTGCAAGCGGCCGGTCGCGTTCTGCGAACACCGCAGGACAGGGGCTGGCTGTGGCTGCTCGACGATCGATACGCGCGAGCCGAGGTCATCGAATTGCTGCCTTCTTGGTGGCAGATTGGCTGAAGACAGCTGAAGACGCCGCGCTTCGCGCTGGTGCGTCTGTCCGCCTCACGGCCCGGCTAATACGCGCGCCGTCAGGGCCGCGCGGCTCAGGCATCGCGGTGACGGTGGGTTGATGTCCCAGGAAGTGGTGTAAGTCCAACCACTGCGTAGCGGCTTGCCGCGAAGCTGTGGCGGCCATCCCGCAAGGGGTGGCCATCGTGAGCCCGGATAAGGTTGAGGTGCGATCCATCCACCTTGATCTGAAGGAACACACGATGACCACCGCCACTATGGCACTTGCCGAACTCGCCGAGAAGGGAGCC
>JANNJX010000796.1:0-2125 GCA_031396005.1 Burkholderiales bacterium | reverse complement strand
GCCTGCATCCGATCTGGGTGTTTCCGTTCCGCGGCCGCCGCATCGACTCGATGAACAACACCGGCTGGCAGACCGCTCGTCGAGCATTGGGTTTGCGCCAGGTACGTGTGCACGACCTGCGGCACACCTTCGCCTGCCGCCTGCGTGCGGCCGGTGTCCAGGCCGAGGACCGTGCCGCGCTGCTCGGCCATGCCGAGCACACGATGTCAGGTCACTACGCGAGTGCCGATGTCGGCCGCCTGATGGGGCTGGCCAACCTCGTGTTGAACCGGCAGGAGACGCGCACGGTGCTGCGCATCGCCAACGGCTGGCCGGTCGCGCCCATGCGCCAATGGCCGAGCGCCTGTGGATAACGGCTTCCACAGCGGTCCCGCAGTAACACGAAGGACTTGGATCTCGCGACCCAAGTCCTTGATTTTTGGTGCGGCTGGCAGGAATCGAACCCACGACCCCTTGGTTCGTAGCCAAGTACTCTATCCAACTGAGCTACAGCCGCGCAGGGCAGCGAGTATAGCAACGCTAAAGTGCAGGCATGAACTTGTCTGTTCCAGCCCGCGAATGGGCGCAGCGCCTGGTGCGCTTGAACACCGTCAGCCGCGAATCGAACCTGCCGCTGATCGAGTGCATTGCCGATCACCTGCGCGCGCTGCAGGTGCCGCTGCGATTGACCTATGACGAGCAGCGGTGCAAAGCCAACCTGTTCGCCACCCTCGGCCCCGGCAAGCCCGACGGCGTGATCCTCTCCGGCCACACCGACACCGTGCCCTGGGACGGCCAGGCGTGGACGCGCGATCCGCTCGGCGCGGCGCTCGACGGCGGCAAGCTCTACGGCCGCGGCAGTGCCGACATGAAAGGCTTCATCGGTCTCGTCGTTGCACAGACCGAACGCTTTCTCGCTGCCGACCTGCCGCACGCGATTCACTACGCGTTCAGCTTCGACGAAGAAGTCGGCTGCTTCGGTGTGCAGCACCTGATTGCCGACTTGCGTGAAGCCAACATCGCGCCGCGCCTGTGCATCGTCGGCGAGCCCACCGGCATGGTGCCGGCAATTGCGCACAAGGGCGTCTACCGCTGGCGCTGCTGCGTCAAGGGCAAACCGGCGCATTCGTCGCTGACGCCCAAGGCCGTCAACGCGATCGAGGCCGGCGCGCGGCTGGTGGCGCACATCGCCGGCATGGGCGACGCGTGGCGCGACGGGCCCGAGCGCTACGAAGGCTTCGATGTGCCGTTCACGACGGCCAGCGTCGGCGTGATGCAAGGCGGCGTCGCCGACAACATCGTGCCCGAGGACTGCGCGTTCAACTACGAGTTCCGCAACCTGCCGGGCACCGACGTAGAAGAGATGCAGCAGCGCGTGCTCGATGAAGCGGCGCGGTTGGAAGGCCCGATGAAGGCGCTCGATGCCGCCACAGGCTTTCGCTTCGAGACGATCTGCGCCGTGCCGGGCTTTCTGGCGCGCGAAGGCGAAGAGGCGCTGCAGCTCGCGCAGCGTCTGGCGGCCGAACAACGGACGACGCTCGTCGGCTTCGGCACCGAAGCCGGCCTGTTCCATCGCGCCGGCATCTCGACGGTCGTCTGCGGCCCCGGCTTCATCGTCCAGGCGCACCAGCCCGACGAGTACGTCAGCCTCGAACAGCTCGCGCGTTGCGAAGCCTTCTTGCAGCGCCTCACCGAGCCGCCGCCTTACTCGTAGATCTCCGCGTCCGGGTCCGTCGCTTCGAGTTCGTACGACGCCGCCAGCATCGCCAGCCGGCCGATGACGCCGTACATGTAGAAGCGGTTCGGCGCGCTCACCCCGGGCTTCGATCCGGGCTTCGGCAGGTGCGTGCTCTCGGCAAACGCCAGCGGCACGAAGGCCGCGCCCGGCGCGTTCAGGTTCTCGTCGATGCCTCGCTCAGCGTGCACGCGGTAGAAGCCGCCGACGACGTAGCGGTCGAGCATGTACACCACCGGCTCAGCGACAGCCTCGTTGACGCGCTCGTACGTCGGCACGCCTTCCTGGATGATGACCTGCGTCACCTCCTGGCCGTCCTTGACGACGCTCATCTTGTTCTTCGTCTTGCGGTTGACGGCGTCGAGCTCCTTCGCGTCGCGCACGGTCATGATGCCCATGCCATAGGTGCCG
>JANNJX010000786.1:0-3265 GCA_031396005.1 Burkholderiales bacterium | reverse complement strand
GCCGCAGCCTGGCGCGCAGCATCGCGTACGAAGGCCGGCAGGCCCGCCATGTCGGCCTCGCTGGCCAGCGTCAGGCGGAAGGCCGACTCATCGGCGAGCACGTTCTGGCCGAAGGCCGTCATCAGCGCTGCGAGGCGTTCGTTCAGCGCCGCGAAGCGCTCGCGATCAGCGCCTTGCAGCCGCGCCCCGGCGCGGACGAAATCGGTGTGCAGTTGTTCGAGCAGGCGCTCCTGCTCGGGCGTCAAGCTGAGCGACTCACGGCTCGCGAGCAATTGGTCGAGGCGCGCGAACAGGCGCTCGTTCAAGTAAATCGCGTTGCTGTGCGCGGCCATCGGCTGCGCCAGCTCGCGCTGCGCGGCCTGCAGCGCATCGGACGTCTCCGACGCGCAGAGGTTGTGGAAGGCGCCGTCGAGGCGCGCGAACAACCGCCCGCTCGCATCGAGCCGGGCGACGGTGTTGGCAAAGCTCGGCGCGTCGGTCTGCGAGGCGACGGCGTCGAGCTCGGTGCGGTGCTCGCGCATCGCCACCTCGAAAGCCGGCGCGAAGTGCTCGGCCTTGATCGCGGCAAACGGCGGCAAGCCGTGCGGCGCGGTCCAGGGTTGCAGCAGCGGGTTGGCCACGGTCTTGTCTGGAGCGTTCATCGGTACATCCTTGGTCACTTGCCGGATTTGATCGCGATCTCGTCGTCCTCGCGGTACGGGCGGTTCGCACACTCGCTGAGCCATTCGCTGCGCTCGTCCTCCTGCTTGGCGCTCTGCTCGTTGATCGCCTTGTTGCGGCCGTTCCAGTCGGCCACGACCGCGTCGCGGGCCAATGCCTTGTCGTTGTAGGCCTTGACCGCGTTCTGATACACCGGCACCAGCCGCGCCTCCTCTTCGCCGAGCGGCACGCGCGCCTTGGCCAGGCGCTCGCGCTCGGCATCGAACTCCTTGGCCATCTCTTCGCGCTTGGCGCGCGGCGCTTCGTCGGCGGCTTTCATGCGCTGGTTGAAGGCTTCGATCTCGGCGCCATGCGCACGCATGCGGCCCTCCCAGTCGCGCACCGCTGCGAGCTTGGTGTCGACGTCGGCGCGCTCGGCTTTGAGCGCGTCACCGCTCTTGACGAGATCTTCCTTCTCCCGGTCGAGCGCGGCGCGGCGCGGCTCGAGATCCCTGGTGCCGGCATTGACGCCGTCCAGGCGCTTCAGGCAGGTGCGCAACTCGTCGCGCGTCAGCATCTTGCCGACGGGGGCCTTGCCGCCGAGCGTCTTCGGCCCTGCGGCCTTGACCGCCGGTGCGGCCGGCACGACGATCTTCGGCGCGGTCTGCGCCAGCAGCTGCCAAGACGACAAGGCCAACGGGGCCGCGACTGCCAGGGCGACGAGGGAACGGATCGGGGTCATGCTGCTGTCCTTGCAACGGTGCGTCGGACGCTGTTCGTCCAATGAGATGGCCATCATGATGCCACCCTTGCGCACCCGGCCCCGGCGCGCAGACTTGGTGCGGACCCATGCCGACGAAAGCCAGAGGTGCTTTTGAAGCTGGCCAGGCCAACCTCAAGGTGGCTGCAGAAATGTCACGATGGCCAAGCCATGTCGGCTGTGATGCGCAAGACACGATATGATGCGAAAAACACCTATGCGTATCAAATTATCGTAACTGAATCACATCATGCGAACCACTCTCACCCTCGAAGACGACGCGTTCGCCACTGCCCAGGCTTACGCCCGCGCGCGTTCGCTCAAGCTGGGGCAAGCCGTTTCCGATCTGATCCGGCGCGGCAGCGCACAGGCCTTGCCGATCAGACGCCGCGGCAATGTCTGGGTGTTCGAGCTCCCGCCCGAAACGCCGGTGGTCACCAGTCGGCAGGTGCGGCAGATGCTCGATGAAGCCGAATGACGACGCTGCTCGACGCCAACGCATTGATCGCGTTGTGCTGGCCGCGGCATGAACATCACCAGACAATGCTGGAGTGGTTCGGCCGCTACTCCCGGCAGGGCTGGGCAACGAGCCCGTTGACGCAGGCCGCTTTCGTGCGCATCGTCTCGCAGCCGGCGTTCGCGGGGCGGGCGATCGGCGTCACGGAGGTGGCTGAATTGCTGCTGCGCAATGTCGAGCACAAGCAGCACCGGTTGTTGGCTCTGGACTTCGGATTCACCGAAGTGCTCGGTTGTTGCAGCGGCGGCCTGTTCGGGCATCGCCAGATCACCGATGCCTACCTGCTGACGCAGGCCATTCGTTGGGGTGCTCGTTTGCTCACGTTCGACGGCGGCATCGCACAACTGCTGGCGACGCCTGAAGAGCGCAAGCAGCACCTGCGCGTCTTGACCTGAGTCCGCTGGGTAGCGGCCTACTCGCCCAGGTATGCCGCGCGCACCCGCGGATCGGCCAGCAGCGTCTTCGCCTCGCCGTCCATCGTCACCTCGCCCGACTCCATCACATAGCCGCGGTTAGCGAGTGACAACGCGCGGCTGGCGTTCTGCTCGACCAGCAGCACGGTGGTGCCCTGCTTGTGGATGTCGGCCACCACCTCGAAGATCTTGTCGACCATGATCGGCGACAGGCCCATCGACGGCTCGTCCATCAGCAGCACCTTCGGCCGCGCCATCAGCGCGCGGCCCATCGCCAGCATCTGTTGCTCGCCGCCGCTCATCGTGCCGGCGAGTTGCAGGGCGCGCTCTTTCAAGCGCGGGAAGATGCCGAAGACTTTCTCGATGTCGGCGCCGATCTCCTTGTCGTTGCGCACGAAGGCGCCCATCTGCAGGTTCTCGACGATGGTCATGCGGGTGAAGGTGCCGCGGCCTTCGGGCACCATCACCAGGCCTTGCTTGACGAGGTCCCACGCACCCTGCCCTTTGATCGACTTGCCCATGAACTCGATCTCGCCCGAGGCCACCGGCTGCGTGCCGGTGATGGCCTTCAGCGTCGTCGTCTTGCCGGCGCCGTTGGCGCCGATCAGGCTGACCAGTTCGCCCTGGCGGACTTCGAAGCTGACGCCCTTGACGGCCTGGATGCCGCCGTAGGCGACCTTGAGGTCGGTGACTTTGAGAAGGGTCGTGGCTGCCATCTGTATTCCGATCATCCTGAGCCTGTCGAAGGACGCTCAATGCGCAGCGTGTCCGGCGCCGAGGTACGCCTCGATCACTTTCTCGTTCTTCTGCACGTCGGCCGGCGTGCCTTCGGCGATCTGCTTGCCGTAGTCGAGCACGGTGACGCGGTCGCACAGGCCCATCACCAGCTTCACGTCGTGCTCGATCAGCAGGATCGTGCGGTTGTCTTTGCGGATG
>JANNJX010000775.1:0-1908 GCA_031396005.1 Burkholderiales bacterium | reverse complement strand
GCCGAGGATCGACATGTTTCGGCTTGAGCCGCGCGCCGCGCCGTCGAAGGTCTTCGTACTGGCCTCGCCGCTGATCGCACTGGCGGCCACGGTCGCCATCGGCGTGCTGCTGTTCGTGCTGCTCGGCAAGGACCCGCTGCTCGGCCTGCGCATGTTCTTTTGGGAGCCGATCAAGAACGCCGGCGCGTGGAGCGAGATCGGCGTCAAGGCGACGCCGCTGCTGCTGATCGCCTTGGGTCTCGCGCTGTGCTTTCGCGCCAACGTCTGGAACATCGGCGCCGAAGGGCAGTACATCCTCGGCGCGGTCTTCGCCGGCGGCGTGGCGATGCTGGCCACGCCGCAGTCGCCACGCGCGATCGTCGTAGTCGTCCTCGTCGCCGGCGTCGTCGGCGGCATGCTGTGGGCAGCGATCACGGCGCTCTTGCGTGACCGCTTTAACGCCAACGAAATCCTGGTCAGCCTGATGCTCGTCTATGTCGCCGAGATGGTGCTGGCCTACCTCGTCTATGGGCCGTGGAAAGACCCGGCGGGCTACAACTTTCCGCAGACGGTGACGTTTGCGAACCCGACCAAGGTGCCGCGCCTGTTCGACGGCCTGCGCGTCAACATCGGCCTGGTCATCGCGCTCGTCGCCGCAGCCGGCATGGCGCTGTTCCTGTTTCGCCTGTTCCGCGGCTTCCAGGCCGTGGTCGGCGGGCAGGCGAGCGCGGCTGCACGCTATGCCGGCTTCTCGTCGCGCTCGGCGCTGTGGACGGCGCTGCTCACCTCGGGTGGGCTGGCCGGTCTGGCGGGTGCGCTCGAAGCCACCGGACCGCTCGGCCAGTTGACGCCGTACGTGCCGGTGGGCTACGGCTTCGCCGCCATCATCGTCGCCTTCGTCGGCCGCCTGCACCCGATCGGCATCGTGTTTTCTGCCGTGCTGATGAGCATGTTCTACATCGGCGGCGAGCTGGCGCAATCGCGCATGCAGTTGCCGAAGTCGATCACCGGCGTCTTTCAGGGGCTGCTGCTGTTCTCGCTGCTCGCCGCCGACACGCTGATCGCCTACCGCGTTCGTTGGGCTTCGTTGCGAAAGGCAGCCGCGGCATGAACGAAATCGCGCTGCTCATCGCCGCGACGCTCAACGCCGGCACGTTACTCGCCATCGCCGCGCTTGGCCTGCTCATCAACGAGCGCGCCGGCATCGTCAACCTCGGCGCCGAAGGAATGATGCTCGTCGCCGCCGTCGTCGGCTACGCCGCTGCGGTGCATTCGGGCAGCGACCTCGTCGCCTTCGCCGCCGGCGCGGTCGCCGGCGCGCTGCTGGCTGCGGTGTTCGGCGCTCTCGTCATCTGGCTCAACACCAACCAGTACGCCACGGGTCTGGCACTGTCGCTGTTCGGCGTCGGCTTCTCGGCCTTTATCGGACAGCCGTACACACGCGAGCGCCTGTCCGAACGCGCGCAGTACGACATCCCGCTGCTGTCCGACATTCCCTTCATCGGCCCAGCGCTGTTCAAGCAGCACCCGATGGTGTGGATCGCGATCGCTTTGGCGCTGGCGCTGATGTGGTGGTTGAACAAGAGCCGCAGCGGCCTGGTGCTGCGCGCGGTCGGCGAGTCGCCCGAGTCGGCGCATGCGCTCGGCTACCCGGTGCGCTGGATCCGGTTGGGCGCCGTCGTTGCCGGCGGCGCGCTGTGCGGTGTCGCCGGCGCTTACCTGTCGACCGTCTACACGCCGCTCTGGGTCGAAGGCATGGTGGCCGGACGCGGCTGGATCGCGCTGGCGCTGACGACGTTCGCCACCTGGCGGCCGCTGCGCGTGCTGCTCGGCGCCTACCTCTTCGGCGGCGTGACGATGCTGCAGTTCCACCTGCAAGGCGCCGGCGTCGAGGTGCCGAGCCAGGTGCTGGTCGCCCTGCCGTACGTG
>JANNJX010000201.1:0-2084 GCA_031396005.1 Burkholderiales bacterium | reverse complement strand
GTCGGTGACGTCCTTGCCCAAGCCCTCTTTGCGGAAGGTCGAGCCCGGGATGTCGAGGCGCTCGCTGCGTTCCAGCTTCTTGCCCGTCGCATCGAAGTACTTGAGCTCGAACGACGCCACTTCCACGTCGTGAATTTTGCCCAGGTTGTGGTCCAGGCGCGTGACTTCGAGCCACTTCGCTTCCGGCGTGACCATGCGCCAGCTCGCCAGGTTGTCCAGCGCCGTGCCCCACAGCACCGCCTTCTTGCCGCCGGCGTTCATCGCGATGTTGCCGCCGATGCAGCTCGCCTCGGCGCTCGTCGGGTCGACCGCGAACACATAGCCCGCGCGCTCGGCCGCGTCGGCCACGCGCTGCGTCACCACGCCGGCTTCGCTGAACACCGTTGCCACCGGCTGGGCGAGGCCCGGCAGCGTCATCATCTCGACCTCGCTCATCGCCTCCAACTTTTCGGTGTTGATGACGGCGCTCCTCCACGTCAGCGGCACCGCGCCGCCGGTGTAGCCGGTGCCGCCGCCGCGCGGGATGATCGTCAAACCGAGCTCGACGCAGCCGGCCACGAGCGATGCCATCTCGACTTCGGTGTCCGGCGTCAGCACGACGAACGGCATCTCGACGCGCCAGTCGGTGGCGTCGGTGACATGCGAGACGCGCGACAGGCCGTCGAACTTGATGTTGTCTTTCGCCGTGACTCGCCCGAGCACGCGGCGCGTGGCTTTGCGCAAGTCCCAGACCGCGCGAAAGTGCGCGGCAAAACGCTCGACCGCCGCGCGCGCATCGACCAGCAACTCGCCGACAAGTGCGTCACGTTCGCCGTCGTCGCCCGGTGTGCGCCGCTTCTCGACCTCGTGCAGCCGGTGGTGCAGCGCCTCGATCAGCGCCGCGCGGCGCTTCGGGTTGTCGAGCAGGTCGTCTTCGAGGTACGGGTTGCGCTGCACGACCCAGATGTCGCCCAGCACCTCGTAGAGCATGCGCGCCGAGCGGCCGGTGCGGCGCTCGCCGCGCAGCTGGTCGAGCAGCTCCCAAGCGCGCGCGCCGAGCAGGCGGATGACGATCTCGCGGTCGGAGAACGAGGTGTAGTTGTACGGAATCTCGCGCAACCGTTGCAGATCGGGCGAACTGTTTTCATCGTTGGCCAGCGCTTGGCTGGCCTGCAGCGGAAGGGGTGCGTTCATAGGGTAGTCCCGATGCTACCGTGCCGCAGCAATCACCCATCGTCGTCAGCGACAGGAGCGGGGGCTTCCCCCCTTGCCCGTGATGCGGCTTCCGTGACAGAAACGAGGCTGTCACGCGAACCGGCGACACTCGCCGATTCGTTTGCATCCACCAACCCCCGGAGACTCCGATGAAACTGAAGTCGCTTTCCCTCGCTGCGCTGCTGGCGACGACGCTCGCTGCGCAGGCGCAGACCGAGATCACCTGGTGGCACTCGATGACCGCCTTCAACAACGAATGGGTCAACACGCTGTCCAAGCAGTTCAACGAGAGCCAGAAGACCTACAAGGTGACGCCGATCTACAAAGGCAGCTACGACGAATCGATGACGGCCGCCATCGCCGCTTACCGCGCCGGCAATGCGCCGCACATCCTGCAGGTGTTCGAGGTAGGCACCGCGACGATGATGGCCAGCAAGGGCGCCATCGTGCCGGCCGGCAAGGTGATGGCCGACGCCGGCAAGAAGTTCGACACCAGCGCCTACATCGCGGCGGTGGCCGGCTACTACACCGCGCCCAACGGCCAGATGCTGTCCTTCCCCTACAACAGCTCGACGACGGTGCTCTACATCAACAAGGACGCTTTCAAGGCCGCCGGCATGGACGGCGACAAGCCGCCCACCACCTGGCCCGAGATGGCGCTGGCGGCAGCCAAGCTGAAAACCAGCGGCCACAAGTGCCCGCTGACGATCGCCTGGCAGGGCTGGACGCAGCTAGAGAGTTTCTCGGCTTGGCACAACGTCGACTTCGCCACCAAGCGCAACGGCCTGGGCGGCATGGACGCGCGGCTGAAGTTCAACTCGCCGCTGCACGTGCGCCACATCGAGAACCTGGCCAACATGTCCAAGCAGGGCCTGTTCGTCTACAAGGGC
>JANNJX010000195.1:0-6486 GCA_031396005.1 Burkholderiales bacterium | reverse complement strand
CAGATCGTGCAGATGGTGGCGCAGGCGCAGCGCTCGAAGGCGCCGCTGCAACGCATGGCCGACCGCGTGGCCGGCGTCTTCGTGATGGTCGTGATCGGCATCGCGATCCTGACCTTGCTGGTCTGGGGCCTGTTCGGCCCGGAGCCGAGCTGGGTCTATGGCCTGATCAACGCGGTGGCGGTGCTGATCATCGCCTGCCCCTGCGCGCTGGGCCTGGCCACGCCGATGTCGATCATGGTCGCCACCGGCAAGGCGGCGACCCAGGGCGTGCTGTTCCGCGACGCGGCGGCGATCGAGAATCTGCGCAAAGTCGATACCCTGATCGTCGACAAGACCGGCACGCTCACCGAGGGCAAGCCGCGCTTCGACCGCGCCGTGCCGGCCGAGGGCATCGACGCCGACGAAGTGCTGAGCCTGGCTGCCAGCCTGGACCAGGGCAGCGAACATCCGCTGGCCGACGCCATCGTGCGCGCGGCGCGCGAGCGAGGGTTGGCGCTGGAAAAGGCCGAGAGCTTCGAGTCGGGTTCGGGCATCGGTGTGCGCGGCCGTGTCGGCGGGCGCGAGCTGGCGCTCGGCAACACCGCGCTGATGCAACAGATCGGCGTCGCCGTGGACGCGCTCGTGCCGCAGGCCGAGGCGCTGCGCGCCGAAGGCGCGAGCGTGATGCACCTGGCGGCCAACGGCCGGCTGCTGGGGCTGCTGGCGGTGTCCGATCCGATCAAAGCGAGCACGGCCGAGGCGCTGGCGGCGCTGCGCAGCGCCGGCCTGCGCGTGGTGATGGCCACGGGCGATGGCCTGACCACGGCGCGTGCCGTTGCCGAGCGTCTGGGCATCGACGAGGTGCACGGCGAAGTCAAGCCGGCCGACAAGCTGGCCCTCGTAGAACGGCTGCAACGCGAAGGCCGCGTCGTCGCGATGGCCGGCGACGGCATCAACGACGCGCCGGCACTGGCCAAGGCCGAAGTCGGCATCGCGATGGGCACCGGCACCGACGTGGCGATGAATTCGGCCCAGGTCACGCTCGTCAAGGGCGACCTGCGCGGCATCGTCACGGCGCGCGCCTTGTCGATGGCGACGATCGCCAACATGAAGCAGAACCTCGGCTTCGCCTTCGTCTACAACGCCCTGGGCGTGCCGCTGGCCGCCGGGCTGCTGTACCCCTTCACCGGTTGGTTGTTATCACCGATGATCGCCGCGCTGGCGATGAGCCTGAGTTCGGTCTCGGTGATCAGCAACGCATTGCGCCTGCGCACGGCGCGTCTGTGAAACGCAACGCCCATGAACCCTGATTTGCGCGCCTGGGTCCTGCTGGTCACCGGCGCGGGGCTGCGCGATTGCACGCTGCTCGCCGCCGGCGTGCTGCTGTTGTGCGCCAGCCAGCACGGCCGGCTCGACGCCACGCCCGACCGCGCCCATGCCTGGCTGCGTTGCCTGCTCGGCGGCGCGCTGGTGCTTGCGGCCGGCAGCCTGCTCGCCGCGCACACCGGCAGCGTCGTTGCCGGCTGGTGGCCGATGACCGGGCCGCAGCTGCCGCTGCTGGCGTGGGCGTTGCCGCCGCTGCTCGCCCTCGGCGGGCTGCCCTGGCGCGACGTTACGCCGCTGCACCTGGCCGCGGCGCTCGGTGCGCCCGCCACCGTGCTGGTCGCACACGAGTGGCTGCCCGCGGCGCCCTGCGCCTTTGCGGCGCTGGTGGCCGCTTACGCCATCGCCGACGGCGCGCGCCATCTCGGCCCGATCGCGCGCGACCTGGCGTTGCCGCACCGCGAACGGTGATGGCTCGGATGTCGCGCCCCACCCCTTTCACGGCGCTGCGGCGCTCGCGCGTCGGCGTGGTCGTGCTGGCGCTGGCCGCCCTGCTGTGCGCCCAGGCGGCGCTGGCTTTTTACCGCTGCCCGCAACTCGCGAGCAGCGCCGCCGCCACGGCCCGCACGCCCTGCGAGCAGATGGACCTCGCCTCGCCGGCCTTGTGCAAGGCCTTCGTCCAAGGCGATGCGCAGGGCCTCGACGGCAAGCGCGCGGCATTCGACTTCGCCGCTGCGGCGCCGCTGGTAGCAGTGCCGCGGCTGTCGTTCGCGCGGCCGCCGCTCGCGCGTGTCGCCGCACGCCGCGCGCCGCTGCGCACGCGGCCGCCGCCGCTGTGGATCACCTTCGGCCGTCTCCGGGATTGAAGCGTTCCTGACCGTCGTGCGGGCGCAGGGCGTGCAGCCCTGCGTCCGGCTTGCCGCCGATCTGGCGGCGATGACTTGCGGGAACCACCATGTCACGATTCCTCACCTGCCGGCGCGCGTTGCTCGCGCTGGCCATTCACCTGACAGGCGCTGCCGCCGCGGCGCAGCCGCAGCGACTGACGTTCGATGAAGCGCTGCGCCGCGCCACCGACCAGGCACCCGCGCTGCGCGCGCAGGAGGCCGTCGCCAGCGCCGCACGCGAGCGTGCGGTCGCCGCCGCGCAATTGCCCGACCCGGTGCTGCGCGTGGGCGTGGCCAACCTGCCGGTCGACGGCGCCGATCGCTTCAGCCTGACGCGCGACTTCATGACGATGCGCAACATCGGCATCGCGCGCGAGTTCACGCGCGAGGACAAGCGCCGTGCGCGTGCCGCCGGTTTCGAGGCCGAGGCAGGCGTCGCGCTGGCGCAGCGCGACGAGCGCCGGGCCTCGCTGCGCCAAACCACGGCGCTGGCCTGGCTCGAACGGCATGACCTCGAACGGCTGCACGCCTTGCTGGCGCAGCAGCACGAGCAGAACCGGCTGGCGTTGGAAGCTGCCGCGGCCGCGTACCGCGGAGGTCGCGGCGGCTTGCCCGACGTGCTGGCGGCGCGCGCCGAACTCGCGCTGCACAGCGACCGCATGGCCGGCGTGCAGGGCCGACTGTCGCAATCGCAGGCGACGCTCGAACGTTACGTCGGCGCCGACGCCGCGCGGTGGAGCCTCGGCGAGCGGCCCGATGTGAGCCGGCTCGCACAGCCGAACGCATCGATCGACGCGACACCGATGCTGGCCACGCTGTCGCGCGACATCGCGCGCGCCGAAGCCGACGTGGCCGCTGCACGTAGCGAGCGCCAAGGCGACTGGAGCGCCGAGCTGATGTTCAGCCAGCGCGGACCGCAGTTCTCGAACATGGTCAGCGTCACGTTGTCGGTGCCGCTGACCACCTCGCGCGCCGATCGGCAGGACCGCGAGGTGGCGGCGCGCAACGCCGCGCTCGAGCGCGCGCGCGCCGAGCAGGAGGACGCGCAGCGCGAGCAGCGCGCGCGCCGGGCCGCGCTCGAAGCCGAATGGCGCAGCGCGCTCGACCGCGGCGTGCGGCACGACAGCGATCTGCTGCCGCTGGCCGAGGAACGCACGCGGCTGGCGCTGTCGGCCTACGGCGCCGGCAATGGCACGCTGGCGGCGTTGTTCGACGCGCGGCGGGCCGAACTCGGCGCGCGCATCGAGCGCCTGCAACTCGACACCGACGCCGCTCGCGCCTGGGCGCTACTGAACACGCTGTTTGCCGGAGCCGCACCATGAAACGCAACACCGTCTTGATCGGCACAGCCATGCTGGCCGCGCTGATCGGCACCGGCGCCGGCGCCTACTTCTTCGGCATGAACCGCGGCTGGAACATGGCGTCCACGCCCGCCGCGACATCGGCTGCGTCCGCCGACCCGTCTGCCTGGACCATCCCGCAAGGCGAAGCGGCGACGAAACGACACATCAAGGACGGGCTCAAGGCGGGCGACATGGACCCGGCCACCGGCAGCACGGTGCTGTACTACCACGACCCGATGGTGCCGGGCAAACGCTTCGACGCACCAGCCAAGTCGCCCTTCATGGACATGATGCTGGTGCCGGTCTACGGCGGTGGCAGCGGTGGCGCCGACACCGGCACGGTGACCGTCAGTCCGCGCGTGCAGCAGAACCTCGGGCTGGCCACCGCCGTCGTCGCCGAAGGCACGATCGCGCCCAAGGTCACGGCCGTGGGCAACCTCGCGTGGAACGAGCGCGACCAGGCTGTCGTTGCCGCGCGCGCGGCTGGCGTGGTGGAGAAGCTCTATGCGCGCGCGCAGTTCGACCGCATCGCCGCCGGCGCGCCGGTGGCCGATCTGTTCGTGCCCGACTGGGTGGCGGCGCAGGAAGAATTTTTGTCCTTGCGACGCTCGACCTCGGCCGACATGGCACCGCTGATCGACGCCGCGCGGCAGCGCATGCGCTTGGCCGGCATGGTCGAGGCGCAGATCGCGCAGGTCGAGCAGGGTGGCCGCGTGCAGGCGCGCACCACCGTGCGTGCGCCGATCGGTGGCCTCGTCACCGAGGTGATGGTGCGCGAAGGGATGGCGGTCGCCGCGGGCGCAACGCTGGTGCGCATCGGCGGCACAGCGACCGTGTGGGCGCAGGCCGAGGTGCCGGAGAGTCAGGCCGCGTTGCTGAAACCGGGTACCCCCGTGCGCGCGACCACGCCGGCGCTGGCCGGCCTGGCCTTCACCGGCCGCGTGCAATCGCTGCTGCCCGACGTCAACCCCGCCACGCGCACGATCAAGGCGCGCGTCGAACTCAACAACGCCGGTCAGCGGCTGGTGCCCGGCATGACGGTGTCGATGAGCTTCGCCGACCTGAAAGCCGACAAGGTCTTGATGGTGCCGAGCGACGCGGTGATCCAGACCGGCACGCGCTCTATCGTGATGCTGGCCGAAGACGGCGGGAGATTCCGGCCGGTCGAGGTCGAGACCGGCATCGAGAGCGGCGGCCGGACGGCGATACGCAAAGGTTTGAGCGCAGGCCAACGCGTGGTCGTGTCGTCGCAGTTCCTGATCGACTCCGAAGCGAGCTTGAAGGCGGTGGAGTCGCGCCTGAATCCGAGTGATGCCGCAGCCAGCGGAGTGACCAAGCCATGATCGCGCGCCTGATCCGCTGGTCGATCGCCAATCGCTTCCTGGTCCTGCTCGCCACCGCGATGGTCAGCGCGTGGGGCGTGGTGTCGGTGATGCGCACGCCCGTCGATGCCCTGCCCGATCTGTCGGACGTGCAGGTCATCATCCGCACGCCGTGGCCGGGCCAGGCGCCGCGGCTGGTGGAAGACCAGGTGACCTACCCGCTGGCGACGACGATGCTGTCGGTGCCCGGCGCGAAGACGGTTCGCGGCTACTCGTTCTTCGGCGATTCGTTCGTCTATGTGCTGTTCGCCGACGGCACGGACTTGTACTGGGCACGCTCGCGCGTCGTCGAGGTGTTGAGTCAGGTGACCTCGCGCTTGCCGGCCAATGCCAAACCCGCGATCGGGCCCGATGCCACGGGGGTCGGCTGGATTTATCAGTACGCATTGGTCGATCGCAGCGGCAAGCTCGACGCCGGCGCGTTGCGCGCGTTGCAGGACTGGTTCCTGCGCTTCGAGTTGAAGACGGTCGAGGGCGTGGCCGAGGTGGCGAGCGTCGGCGGCATGGTGCGCCAGTACCAGGTGGTGCTCGACCCGGATCGGCTCGCGGCCTACGGCATCTCGCACAACCGCGTGGTCGATGCGCTCAAGCGCGCCAACCAGGAGGCCGGCGGCGCGGTGCTCGAACTCGGCGAGGCCGAGTACGTGGTGCGCGCGTCCGGGTATCTGAAATCGCTCGACGACTTTCGCGCCGTGCCGCTGACGACGACGGACGCGGGCGTCTCGGTGCGCCTGGCCGACGTGGCGCGCATCCAGGTCGGCCCGGAGATGCGGCGCGGCATCGGCGAACTCGACGGCCAGGGCGAGGTCACCGGCGGCGTGATCGTGATGCGCTCGGGGCAGAACGCGCTGGCGACGATTGCGGCGGTCAAGGCCAAGCTCGAAGCGCTCAAGCCCGGCCTGCCCCCGGGCGTTGAGATCGTCACCACCTACGACCGCTCGGGCCTGATCGAGCGGGCGGTCGCCAACCTGCGCGACAAGTTGATCGAGGAGTTCGTCGTCGTTGCGCTGGTCTGCGGCCTGTTCCTGCTGCACTTGCGTTCGGCCTTCGTCGCCATCGTCTCGTTGCCGCTGGGCGTGCTGATCGCCTTCATCGTCATGAAGCATCAGGGCGTCAATGCCAACATCATGTCGCTCGGCGGCATCGCCATCGCCATCGGCGCGATGGTCGATGCCGCGGTGGTGATGATCGAGAACGCGCACAAGAAGCTGGAGCGCTGGGCGCATGAATATCCGGATCAAAAGCTCGCCGGTGAAGAACGCTGGCGCGTCATCGGCGATGCGGCCGTGGAGGTCGGCCCCGCGCTGTTCTTCTCGCTGCTGATCATCACGCTGTCCTTCGTGCCGGTGTTCACCCTGCAGGCGCAGGAGGGGCGACTGTTCGCGCCGTTGGCGTTCACCAAGACCTACGCCATGGCGGCGTCTGCGGGGCTTGCCGTCACGCTGATTCCGGTGCTGATGGGCTACCTCGTGCGCGGGCGCATCCCCGACGAGCGCGCGAATCCGATCAATCGCGCGTTGATTGCGATCTACAGGCCGCTGCTCGATGCGGTGTTGAAGTGGCCGAAGGTGA
>JANNJX010000726.1:0-2296 GCA_031396005.1 Burkholderiales bacterium | reverse complement strand
GCGCGAAGCCGCTGCCGATGCCGAGCGTGTGGCCAAGCTGCGCGACGAGAACCTGAAGCGGATGCAAGGCATGGCTGGCGCGACAGGTGCACCGCAATCCACCGGCACTGCGTTGCGTGAAGCGGGGCCGTCGGCCAGCTATGCCGGCAAGATCATCGCGCGTGTGCGGCCCAACATCGTGCTTACAGAGACCGTCCCGCCGACGCTTCGCGCCGAAGTCGAGGTGCGCGCCGCGCCCGATGGCACGATCACGGGTCGGCGCATGATCAAGTCGAGCGGCAACCCGACCTGGGACGACGCCGTGCTGCGCGCGATCGACCGCACGGGTGATCTGCCGAAAGATGACAACGGCAAGGTGCCGTCGTCGATCGTCATCGGCTTCACACCGGCTTAGGCTTCGGCACGCGCCCCATCAAATAAAACTCGTCGTTCGGCCGCAGCGACAGCAGGTTGGCCATGCGGTTGGACAACCCGAACAGCGCGGTGATGGCGCCGATGTCCCAGATGTCTTCGTCGGTGAAGCCGTGTTCGCGCAGCGCGGCGAAGTCGGTCTCCACGATTGAGCCGCTGCTGTTGCAGACCTTGAGAGCAAAGGCCAGCATCGCGCGCTGACGCTCGCCGATGTCGGCCTTCAAGTAATTCGTCGCCTCCTGATCGGCCAGCAGCGGCTGCTTGGCATAGACGCGCAGCAGCGCGCCGTGGGCGACGACGCAGTACAGGCAATCGTTGGCCGCCGAGGTGGCGACGATGACCATCTCGCGCTCGGCTTTGGTCAACGTGCCGGTGTCTTTCAACAGCAGCGCGTCGTGCCAGGCAAAGAACGCGCGCGCTTCTTGCGGGCGGTGCGCGAAGGCGAGGAAGACATTGGGCACGAAGCCTGCCTTGGCCTGCACGTCGAGGATGCGCGCGCGCAAGTCTTCGGGCAGGTCTTGGATTTCCGGCACGGGCCAGCGCGAGATGGGTTGGTTCATCATGAACTCCTGAATTGCATCGCGTGCAGGCGTGCATAGAGGCCGTCGGCGGCCAGCAGTTGCGCATGCGTGCCGTGCTCGACGATGCGCCCCTGGTCCATCGCCACCACGCGGTCGGCATGTTCGATCGTCGACAGCCGGTGCGCGATGACGACCGTCGTGCGGCCGCGCATCAGCCGCTCCAACGCGTCCTGCACCGCACGCTCGCTCTCGCTGTCCAGCGCCGACGTGGCTTCATCCAAGATCAGCACCGGTGCGTTCTTGTAGATCGCGCGCGCGATCGCCAGGCGCTGGCGCTGGCCGCCCGAGAGCTGGTTGCCGTTGTGGCCGATCGGTGTCTCCAGGCCCTGCGGCAGGGCGAGCACGAAGCCGAGCAGGTGCGCGCTGTCGAGCGCGGTGCGTACGCGCTCGTTGTCGATGGCCTCGCCCAACGCGACGTTGGCCGCCACCGTGTCGTTGAACAGCACCACGTCCTGGCTGACGAGTGCGAACTGGTGGCGCAGCGCATCGAGCCGCCACTCGGGCAACGCCACGCCGTCGAGGGCGACGCTGCCGCGCGTCGGTTCGAAAAAGCGCGGCAGCAGGTTGACAAGCGAACTCTTTCCCGCGCCCGACGGGCCGACCAGCGCCACGGTTTCGCCGGCGGCGATCGATAGCGTCACGTCGTCCAACGCAGGTGGTGCACCAGCCTCATCGCGGTAGGCGAGCGTGACACCGCGCAGCTCGATCGCGCCGCGCGCGCGGCCACCTTCCGGCGCAAACGTGCCGCCGCGCTCTTCGGGCGCAAGCTCGATCAGATCGATGCCGCGCTCCAAAGCGCGGATGCCGCGCAGCAGCGGCGCGGTGCTGTCCGACAGGTGCTTCAGCGGCGCCACCAGCATCAGCATCGCCGTCACGTAGGCGGTGAACTCGCCGACCGTCATCAGCGGCGCGCCGCCTTGCTGCGCGCCTTGCCACAGCGCGGCGACGACGACGGCCGACAGCGCCACGGACGCGATCAACTGCGTCAGCGGCGAGCTGGTGGCCGCGGCGGTAGCCGACTTGATCATCAACCGGCGCAGCCAATGGCTGTGCTTCGCAAAGCGTGCGCCTTGCGTCGCGCTGGCGCCGTGCAGGCGCACGATGCGCCACGCCAGCACGTTTTCTTCGACCACGTAGGCCAGCTCGTCGGTGGCCGCCTGGTGTGCGCGCGTCAGCGTGTCCAGGCGCCGCGAAACGACGCGCATCACCAGCGCGACGGCGGGCGCCAGCAGGACGATGAACAGCGTCAATTGCCAGTTGCGCCACAGCAGTGAGGCGAAGAGAAAGGTGATGGTCAGGCTGTC
>JANNJX010000672.1:0-7994 GCA_031396005.1 Burkholderiales bacterium | reverse complement strand
CGGCACGCCGGCGTAGCGCTCGGCGAAGACCGTCAGGCCCAGGTAGTCCTCGCGGAAATCATGACCCCACTGGCTGACGCAATGCGCCTCGTCGATCGCCACCAGCGAGAACAGGCCGCGCTCGTGCAGCGAGTCGAGCATGGCCAGAAAACGCGGCGTCAGGATGCGCTCCGGCGCCGCGTACAGCAGCACCAGCCGGCCGGCGAGCAGCTCGCGCTCGATGCCGCGCGCGTCGGCGCCGTCGAGCGTGCTGTTGAGGAACGACGCATGCACGCCGGCTTCTTCGAGCGCGCCGACCTGGTCTTGCATCAGTGCGATCAGCGGGCTGACGACGAGCGCCACGCCGCGGCCGGCGCGGTGACGCGCGATCGCCGGCACCTGGTAGGTGATGCTCTTGCCGCCGCCGGTGGGCATCAACACGAGAGCATCGCCGCCGTCGCAGACGTGGCCGATGATGTCGGCTTGCAGGCCGCGGAAGTCGGCGTAGCCGAATACTTCACGCAAGATCGACAGCGGCGGCGTTGTACTCGGGTCAGTCACGCGCAGATTGTCGCCCGGCCGTTGTACGCTTTGCGCACCAAACAACGAGGCAGGAGCAGACCGTGGCCGAACTGAGCAGCAACAACCCGTATGCGCCGCCCACTGCACGCGTGCAGGACATTCACGACAGCACGCAGACGCAGCCGATCGAGCTCTGGTCGGCCGCGGGCCGCATGGGGCGCCTGCGCTGGCTCGCGTGGTCGGTCGTCGGCTCGTTGGCCATCATGCCGGTGGCCTTTGCCGCCGGCCTGCTCGGCGCCGCACTCGGCTCCGAGGCCGTGCTCTACGTGCTGCTGGGCGCGGCGTACATCGCCTACATCGTGTTCTACGCGCTGCTGACCATCCAACGCTGTCATGACCTCGACTGGTCGGGCTGGGTTTCGCTGATCGTGCTGATTCCGCTGGTTGCCCTCGTCTTCCTGTTCATGCGCGGCACGACGGGCAGCAACCGCTTCGGCGCGCCGCCGCCGCCGAATCCGCGCGGCATGGCTTGGATCGTCGCCATCCCCGTGCTGCTGCTCGTCATCGGCATCGTGGCCGCGATCGCGCTGCCCGCGTACAGCGACTACACGAAACGCGCCCGCGCCATGCAGATGCGCTGAGCGCACGACGCCGGCCGCGCACTATCATTTGCGCCTCATCCTCAGGAGCGCGCCATGGCCTCGGTCAACAAAGTCATCCTCGTCGGCAACCTTGGCCGCGACCCCGAAACGCGCGTCTTCCCCGACGGCGGCACGATCTGCAACGTCACCATCGCCACGTCGCGCCAGTGGAAGGACAAAACCAGCGGCGAAAAGCAGGAAGAGACCGAGTGGCACCGCGTCGTCTTCCGCGACCGCCTGGCCGAGATCGCCGGCGAATACCTGAAAAAGGGCCGATCGGTGTACGTCGAAGGCCGGCTGAAGACCCGCAAGTACAACGACAAGGACGGCGTCGAGAAGTACGCCACCGAGGTCGTGGCGACCGAGATGCAACTGCTGGGCAGCCGTGAGGGCATGGGCGACGGCGAGTCGCGCGGCGGCGGCGCGAGCGCCCCGGCGGCGCGGCCGGCTGCCGCTGGCGGCAGCAAACCTGCGCCGCAGAAGTCATCCACCGGCTTCGACGACATGGACGACGACATCCCGTTTTGAAGTCGTCAACCCGTCCCACCGAACGCCCCGCCTGCGCGCAGGGCGTTTCGTTTTGGGGGTCGAAGAACGAGACTTTTGCCGCAAGTTGCACTTATTGGTTGCTTTGTGAACTGTTTGGTTTAAATTCTGGCCTCGGCAGTTTTGCCGGCGGCAGCCGTTCGATCCGCGAAGTGGCGCCGCAAGCTGTAACGGAGAGCCAGCATGAAGCGGTCATTCCTGAAGTTTGTCGCGTTGTCTTCGGTCTTAGCGCTAGTGAGCGCTTGCGGTGGAAGTGATCATGACGACGAACCGACTGACAACATCGTCGAAGTCGCCACCAGCGCCAACTTGACCGCGCTGCTGGCAGCTGCCACCAAAGCCGGGCTTGCCGGTGCCCTGTCCACCGAAAGCGCCAGCCTGACGGTGTTTGCGCCGACCGACGCCGCCTTTAACACCCTGGCCGAGCGTCTGGGCTTCACCAACGCCACCGCGATGGTCGAGGCGCTGCCGGCCGAAGCGCTGGCCAGCATCCTCTCGTACCACGTGCTGCCGACGCGTCGCAACGCCTCGCAACTCGCCTCGGGCGGCGCCACCCAGGCCACGATCTACAACTTTGCCGGCAGCGCGGCCACGCTGGCCATCGACGCCAGCAGCGGCGTGCGTCTGACCGACGCCGTGCTCGACCAGGCCACGGTCACCACGGCCGACGTCGCCGCCACCAACGGCATCGTGCACGTCGTCGACAAGGTGCTGGTGCCGCCCGGTGTGCTCAACGTCGTGCAGATGGCGCAGGCCAACCCGGGCGCGTTCTCGTCGCTGGTCGGCGCGGTCGTCAGCGCCGACCTGGCCACCACGCTCAGCGGCACGGGCCCCTTCACGGTGTTCGCGCCGACGAACGCGGCGTTTGCGGCAGCCCCGACGGGCCTGACCACGGCGCAACTGACCACCGTGCTGACCTACCACGTGCTCGGCTCGCAAGTGCTGTCCTCCGCCATTCCGTTCGGCACGCCGGTGACCACGCTGGCGGGACAAAACATCACCATCAACGCCGGCACGGCGCCGGTGATCGCCACCATCACCGACACCACGACCGCGCCGGCCACGATCACCGCGGTGGACGTGCGCGCCAGCAACGGCGTGATCCACGTTGTCGACAAGGTGCTGATCCCTTCGTTCGCTTCCTAGGCTTTTCCTGAAAGCCGCACATCGGGGCTTCGCGCGTGCTGTCTGCGCGCGAGGCCTCGCTGCCGTTGCAAGCGCTTGCCAAGCCCGGCCGGGCCGGTCTCGCCGATCAGGCGATACTGTGTGCCCGATGCGCGGCGCGACTTCGGTTCGCCCAACCCCTGTTCGCGCCAGCGCCGACACACCCCCGCAGGAGACCCGCAATGAAACGCTTGTTTTTGAAGTTGGCCGCGGCGACGCTCGCCGGCGCCCTGATCAGCGCCTGTGGCGGCAACGACAGCGGCGACGACCGGACGCCCGGCACGATGGTCGAAGTGGCCACGCGCGGCGGCTTCTCGGGCCTGGTGCTGGCCGCGACCAAGGCCGGCCTGGCCGACGAGCTGAGCGCGCCGGCCAGCAACCTGACGCTGCTGGCGCCGAGCAACGACGCCTTCGGCCTGCTGGCCGGCCAACTGGGCTTTCGCTCGATCGCCGAGATGGTCGACGCGCTGCCGGCCTCGACGCTGGAAAGCATCCTGCTCTATCACGTGCTGCCGGGCACCCTCACCGGGCCCAACCTGCTGGCCGGCGGCCCCAGCCAGAACACATCGCTCGTCCAGGGCGGCATCACGCAGGCGCTGGCGCTGGACACCAGCAGCGGCGTGCGCATCACCGACTCGGTCGGCCGCGTCGGCGTCATCGGCCTGACCGATATTCCCAACGACAACGGCGTCTTCCACATCGTCGACCGCGTGCTGCTGCCGCCGGGTCTGCTGACCGTGCTGCAAACGGTGCAGAGCAATCCGGAGCGATTCCAGAGCCTGATCAACAACGTCAGCCCGGCGCTGACGACGGTGCTCAACGATCCGAGCGCGTCGTACACGGTGTTCGCGCCGATCACCGCCGCGTTCGAACCCGCAGCGCCGCTGCTGCAGACGCTGGCGCCCAGCCAGATCGATGCCGTGCTGAGCTACCACGTGCTCGGCACGCGCGTGCTGTCGTCGCAGATCACCTTCGGCACGCCGCTGGCGACGCTGTTGGCCGGGCAGACCTTCATCATCAATGCCGGCAGCCCGCCGACGATCGACGACACCAGCGCCACCGATGCCCGCATCACCAGCCTCGACATCATCGCCAGCAACGGCGTCGTGCACGTCATCGACAAGGTGCTGCTGCCGGTCGTGCCGCCGCCGGCGCCCTGAGCGTCGGCCGAGCCCTGGAAGGAATCTGCGACCGTGAAACGACTTTTCCTCAAAGCCGCCGGCGTTGCCGCTGCGGGTGCGCTGCTCAAGGCTTGCGGTGGTGGCGGCGGTGGCAATGGCAACCCGTCGGGCTCGCAGACGCTGCTGCAACTGCTGCAACAGGATGGTAGCTTCAGCACCTTGCTGGCGGCGCTGGAGGCAGCGGGTCTGGCCGATCGGCTGGGTCAGGCCGGCGCCGGCCAGACGCTGTTTGCGCCGACCAACGCTGCCTTCGACACGCTGGCCTCGCGCACCGGCGGCCTGTCGCCAGCGACGCTGGCAGCGTTCGCGGGCTTCCATGTCGTGCCGCAGTTCCTTTCGGCAGCGGGGCTGAGATCGTTGGCGGCGAGCGGCCAGACGCCCGAAACGCTCTACAGCTTCCGCGGCAACACGGCCGTGTTGATCTTCGTCAGCGATGGCGGCGGCCCGCTCAGCATCTGGGACGGCATCGGCCGCACGTCGATTTCGATCACGGAGCCAGATATCGCAGCCAGCAACGGCGTGTTGCATGTCGTCAGCGACGTCATGGTGCCGCGAGGCATCTTGACGCTGGCGCAGACGCTGCGGGCGAGCATCGATTCGTTCTCCGAGTTCAGCGCTTCGGTGCAGGGCTCGACCTTCGCCACGCTCAACGGGACGACCGCATACACGCTGTTCGTGCCGGGCAACGATGCCGTGAACGGCGCGCTGGCCGACAACGTGGTGCGCCAGCACATCGTGGCCAGCGAGATCGGCTCGAATGCTTTCGTTGCGGCGGGGACAACACTGACGACCCTGAACAACCAGCAGGTGACGCTGCGCAGGGGCTCCGGTACTGTGCTGGCCACATTGAGCTACGGCAGCGCCGTTCAAGCCACGGTGACGGACGTCGACTTCTTCGCCACCAACGGCGTCATCCACGTCATCAACAGCGTGTTGATCCCGCGCTGAGCGCGCACGTCGCCGACGCGATCACACCGCCGCCGAGACAGACTCCACCGTCGTAGAGCACGGCGCTCTGGCCCGGCGTCACGGCCCACTGCGCTTCATCGAAGGCCAGCGCCAAACGACCGTCGTTCAATGTCAGCGAGCACGCTGCGTCGGCTTGCCGGTAGCGCGTCTTCGCGGCGTAGCGGCCGGGGGCGGGAGCCGCGCCGGCGGTCCAGCTCGAATCATCGGCGACGAGCGCGCTGTATTGCAACGCCGGGTGTTCATGCCCCTGGACGACGACCAGCGCATTGCGTTGCATGTCCTTGCGCGCCACGAACCACGGCGCGTGCTCGCCGTGCGCATCACCCCGCCCCTTGACGCCACCGATGCCCAGGCCCTGGCGCTGGCCGAGCGTGTAGAACGACAGGCCGACATGCTGACCCAGCTGCTTTCCCCGTTCGTCTTCGATCGGCCCCGGCACGTGGCTCAGGTAGCGGTTCAGGAACTCGCGAAATGGCCGCTCGCCGATGAAGCAGATGCCGGTCGAGTCTTTCTTCTTCGCGTTCGGCAGGCCGATCTCGGCGGCGATGCGGCGCACCTCGGTCTTCTTCAACTCACCCACCGGGAACAGCGTGCGCGAGAGTTGCTGCTGGTTCAGGCGGTGCAGGAAATAGCTCTGGTCCTTTGCCGGATCGAGTCCCTTGAGCAGTTCGAAGGCGCCTTGCCTTTCTCGGACGCGCGCGTAGTGGCCGGTGGCGATCTTCGCCGCGCCGAGCCGCATCGCATGATCGAGAAAGGCCTTGAACTTGATCTCGGCGTTGCACAGCACGTCCGGGTTGGGCGTGCGGCCGGCCTCGTACTCGCGCAGGAATTCGGCGAAGACGCGATCCTTGTATTCGACGGCGAAGTTGACATGTTCGATCTCGATGCCGATGACGTCGGCGACCGCGGCAGCATCGACGAAGTCGATATTGCTCGAACAGTGTTCGTCGCCGTCGTCGTCCTCCCAGTTCTTCATGAACAGGCCGATGACCTCGAAGCCTTGTTCCTGGAGCAGCCACGCGCTGACCGCGGAGTCGACCCCGCCGGACAGGCCCACGACGACACGTTGTCTGCTCACGCCGGGATTATCCGGGCGCGGCGAAGTCCGATGCATCGGCCTGCAAGAGGTCGAGCGGATAGCGCCGGCCGGCGCGGTGGTCGTCGATGCAGCGCATCAGCAGCGTGCTGCGGTGCCGCGCGCGCTCGGCCGCGATCTCGTCGGGCGTGAGCCAGAGTGTGCGCACGATGCCGCTGTCGAGAGCGCGTCCCGGCAGCGGCTCGCTGACCGTGCCAGCGAAGGCAAAGCGCAGGTAGGTCACGCCGTCATCGTTGGCCGACGGCGCCAGGTGAATGCCTTGCAGATGCGTCGGTGTGAAGACACAGGCCGCTTCTTCGAGCACCTCACGCACGACGGCCTGCAGCAAGGTTTCGCCCGGATCGAGGTGGCCCGCCGGGTTGTTGAGCTGCAGCGAGCCATCGCCAGCACGTTCTTCGACCAACAGGTAGCGGCCGTCGCGCTCGACGACGGCTGCGACGGTGACGTTCGGACGCCAGCGCTCGCTCATTGCCTCGGCGCCCATTGCCCGTTCATGTCGACCAGCTCGCAAGGCGCGGTGTAGGTCGGTCGCCGCGTCTCGCAGTCGAGTGGCGCGAGCCCGCCCAGTCCCAGCCGCCGCTCGGCGACACGGCGAAAGCCTTGTGGCTCTTGGCCAACAGGGACGACTCGTTGAAGGTCACTTGGGCGTCGAAGTTGGGCAGGGTGACGGCGCGCGGGTCCGATTGGAAGGTAATGGCGCCGGCGTCGTCGCCGTCGTCTTCGCTTTGGCGCTCGAGCGCTTCTGCACGGTGCGCACGCCGGTGAAAAGTTGAGCCACTCGGGCCTCGTCGAGCTTGAGCGCCTGCGCCCGTTGGCGCCGCACCTCGTCGGCCGCAAAGCCGTCGAGCACCTCCCCCCGGAAGACGAGTTGCACGTTCGGTGTCATGCGCTCTCCGCGGCTCATGGCTTTGTGATGCCATCGAATTATGGAGATCGCCCGCATGCAACGCCACAGCCCGATCCCCCCGACAACGAGGTTAAGCTCGCGCGTGTTTCGGCGCTTGCCACATTCGCGTGGCGTGCAGGACACAACGAGGAGGCTTCACCATGCAGATCGGCGTACCGCTCGAGACGGCGCCGGGCGAGACCCGCGTGGCCGTCACCCCCGAGACGGCAAAAAAACTCAAGGCCCAGGGCCATACGATTCGCGTGCAAGCCAGTGCCGGCGCAGCGGCGCATTTCACCGACGAGGCGTACACGGCCGCCGGCGCGCAAGTTACCGACCGCGCCGGCGCCTTCGGTGCCGACCTGGTGCTGAAGGTGCGCAGCCCGTCGCTCGACGAGCTGCCGCGCATGAAGACCAGCGCCGTGCTGGTGGGCCTGTTGAACCCGTTCGACAGGGACAACTTGAACCGTCTGGCTGGCGCCGGCGTGACCGCGTTTGCGCTCGAAGCCGCGCCGCGCACGACGCGCGCGCAGAGCATGGACGTGCTGTCGAGCCAGGCCAACATCGCCGGCTACAAGGCGGTGATGATCGGCGCCAGTCAGTACCAGCGCCTGATGCCGATGTTGATGACGGCTGCGGGCACGATCAAGGCCGGGCGTGTGGTGATCCTGGGTGTCGGCGTGGCCGGCCTGCAGGCGATTGCCACCGCCAAGCGGCTCGGTGCGGTGATCGAAGCCTCGGACGTGCGGCCGTCGGTGAAGGAGCAGGTGGAGTCGCTCGGCGGCAAGTTCATCGACGTGCCGTACGAGACGGCCGAAGAGAAGGAGGCGGCCGAAGGCGTCGGCGGCTATGCCAAGCCGATGCCGCCATCGTGGCTCGAACGGCAGAAGGTCGAAGTGGCCAAGCGCGTCGCGCAAGCCGACATCGTCATCTCGACCGCGCTGATCCCCGGCCGCGCCGCGCCGGTGCTGATCACCGAAGAGATGGTCAAGAGCATGAAGCCGGGCTCG
>JANNJX010000634.1:0-2275 GCA_031396005.1 Burkholderiales bacterium | reverse complement strand
GTTGCTGACGTTCTTGCGGATCTCGTTGTAGAGCACGCAGCCTGAGTATTCGCTGGTGATCGAGCTGACGAGGAAGTCGAGGAATTCCTGGCGCAGCTCCGGCGTCATCTCGTGGATCTCGTCCTTGAACGAGGCATCGCGTTGGAAATGGTCGTGGTTGTTGTCGCCCTCGTACTCGGCGAGCATGGCGTCCCACTCCTTGCGCACCGGGTTCATGTCCAGGCGGTCCATCGCCGCGAAGTCGGTGGTGTAGAAGCGCGGGCTGATCAGCGTTTCGCTTTTCGCGGCGCGCATCACATCGTCTTTGTTTTCGATCGCGTGCGTTGTCATGGTCTTGCTCCAGAGGGCAACCAGCGCGCGAAGACCGCAGCGTTGGTCGAGCCGAAAGATTCGAGGTCGAGGCGCGAACCGGTGGCCGGATCGACCAGCGTCAGCCGGCCATCGGCGCGCGCGATCAGTTGCAGCGGGGCGTTGCTGGCGAGACCCCGCAGCTTGCGCTCGCGCAGCACCGCGCGCAGCGTGCCGCGCAGGAAACCCTGCTCGCCGTACACGGTGTCGAGCGTCGCGCCGCTGGCGGCATCGACGATGGCGATGCCGCCCTGAGCACGGTCCTGAAAGTGCAGCGAGCGCTGCGCGGTGGCTTGCGCGTCTTGCTGTTTGCCGTCGAAGCCCGACCAGCGCGCGATGCCGACGCCGCCGAGCGTCAACGCGATGACGAGGCCGGCGATCACCAGCGCGATGCGCGGGAAGACGGCGGTGGGAGCGGCGGCCTGCATGGTGTTGCCTTACTGCGCGACGAGCACGGGGCGCACGCCCGGCGCGGGTTGCCGCTCTTCGGTGAGCGGCGCAGCCTTCGGCGTTGCGGCCACGCCGTTGGCCTGGCTCCACGCGCTGGCCAGCAGCGCCGAGACAGCCTGCGCATCGGGCAGCGCGCGCAGCATCGGCTGCGTCTTCGCCAAGCGCCACGGCCGCACATGCGGCCACAGGTGCAGCCAAGCGATGTTGGTGCCGCGCTCCAGTGTCAGCGCGATGTCCTGACAGCCGCTGCCGGCGCGGTGCAGGTCGGCGCTTTCGATGCGCTTCAAGGGCAGGTTGTAGGTGACGGTCAGCACGATGCCGATGCGCATGACGATGCGCTTGTTGGTCAGCGTGTAGGCGGTGGTGCGCGCGCTCCACCAGCCGAGCAGGAGCAGGAGACCGAGGCCGAGCGCAAAGAACACAGCCAGCCAGGTCAGCGAGGCGAAGGCGGCGGTGATGCTCTGCGTGTCCTCCAGCGTGCTCATGAAGCGCCAGGCCAGCATCAGCGCGAAATAGAGCGCGACCTTGTTGACGTGGAAGACGCGGCGCGCGAGCACTTTCCAATCCGGCGTGCCTTGCCACAAGATGCGCTCATCCGCGGGCAACTCCTCGGGCAGCCCGTATTGCGCTTCGAACTCATGCTCACGTGCGATCTGCGGTTTCATGGCTCGGCTCCTACATCAGCGGCTCTGCGCGGCCTGGGTCGGCATACAGCGTGCCTGCGCCGTAGTAGGCCGTGATGCGCTCTTCTTCCAGCAGCGTCACGCGATCGGTGGCTCGCGTCGCCGGAACACCGGCGAACTGGTGGGCATACAGCGCATCGACGGTGACGCCGCCGCGGGCGACGCTGGCAAACGGCATCGGCACCAGCACACGGCGGCCGCCGGCAATCTCGGCTTCGAGATAGCGGAAGTTCATCTCGCCACGGTCGATCCACAGGTCGCGAATCGTGCCGGCCACATCGCCCTGGGCATCGAGCAACGCCAGGCCGCGGGGATCGGTGTCGCGCACGCTGACGCCGAACTCGGGCGCCATCGACAGCGGCACGATCTTCGGCTCGCCATGGTGGTCGAGGTCGGCCTCGTCGGGGCGCAGCGCGGACCACGAGCCGGGCCCGACGCCCGCTGACAGCGGATCGCCCGTCGGCTCCAGCGGCGAACTCGCGGTCTTGTAGACGCGCTGGGCATTGAGCGGCTGCTGTGCCGGCTCTTCCTCGCGCGGAATCTGGATCTCCTGGCCGTTGTCGAGCAGGTACGTCTTCGGCGACGGCGTCGGCGGCCAGCCTTCGATCCAGCCGTTGCCCTCGCTGACCATCGGATAGCCCTCGCGGTGGCCCTCGCGGATCAGGTAGTAGATGAGGCCGGCGAAGAAGATCCAGAACATGTACAGCACGATCTGTGCAACATCGACGTACTGGGTGATGGCGCCTTTGCCCATGATGGCTCCTTCTTGGGTTAGCTCGGAAGTTCGGCCAGGC
>JANNJX010000624.1:0-4082 GCA_031396005.1 Burkholderiales bacterium | reverse complement strand
GCTCTATGCGCCGCTGCGCGCACTCATCGGCTTTCGTTCCGACACGCACCGCAGCGCCCTCGGCTGGCGGCGCGTGCCGTTCATCTGGATGGGCACGCTGATCCAGTTCGGCGGTTTTGCCGTGATGCCGTTTGCACTGCTCGTCTTGTCCGGCGGCGGGCAATCACAACAGTGGCCGGCGTGGATCGGCCAGCTCGGCGCTGGCTTGACCTTCCTGATGGTGGGCGCCGGCTTGCACACCACGCAAACGGCCGGCCTGGCGCTGGCCACCGACCTGGCGAGCGAGGAGTCGCAGCCGCGCGTCGTCGGCCTGATGTACGTCATGCTGCTGACCGGCACGATGGCCAGCGCCTTCGTCTTCGGCGCGATGCTGCACGACTTCAGTCCCGGCCGGCTGGTGCAGGTGCTGCAGGCGGCGGCCGTGGCCACGCTGGTGCTCAACACCGTGGCGCTGTGGAAGCAGGAGGCGCGGCGTCCGCAGCGCGGTGCGGCGAGCACCGCACCGCGCGCTGAGTTCTCGCAGGCGTGGCGCGGCTACATCGCCGGCGACGGCACGCGGCGGCGCCTCGTCGCCATCGCCCTGGGCACACTGGCGTTCGGCATGCAGGACGTGCTGCTCGAACCGTTCGGCGGCCAGGTGCTCGGCATGACGGTGGGTGCCACGACGTGGCTCACGGCGATGCTCGCGGCAGGCACGCTGGCCGGCTTCTGCATCGCCTCGGCGGTGCTGTCGCGCGGCGCTGATCCGGCGCGCATGGCGTTGGCTGGTGCCGCCCTCGGCGTGCCCGCCTTCGGCGCTGTCATCGCCACCGCGCTGGCACCGTCGCTCGCACTGTTCGTCTGCGGCGTGTTCTTCATCGGCATGGGCGTCGGCCTGTTCGGTCATGGCACGCTGACGCTGGCGATGAACCGCGCGCCGAAAGACCAGGCGGGCCTCGCGCTCGGCGCGTGGGGCGCCGTGCAGGCCACGGCCGCCGGCGCCGGCGTGGCGTTGGGCGGCATCGGCCGCGACGGCGTGCAGGCCCTGGCGTCGCGCGGCGTCTTCGGCGACGCCTTGACCACACCGGCGACAGGCTATGCTTTTGTCTACGGCGTCGAGATCGTGCTGCTGCTGGCGACCGTCGTCGCGATGACTGCGCTGCTGCGCAGCGACGCGCGACGGCCGGCAACAGTGGCTGACATCAACAACAACCCGCACCCATGGAGCTCGCCTTGAAGGTCGTCACCATCATCTTCATCCTCTGGCTCATCGTCTTCGTCTTCTGGGCGGTTCGCCAGTGGGCGCGCTACAACAAGAAGAAGGTCTACAAAAACGTCCGTTGACGCGCGGCTAACGGCGGCCGTTCGCGGTCAGCCGATCGACCAGGCCGCTGATCAGCAGCGAGCACATCGCCGCAGCGTTGACGGCGGCAACGACGCCGATGAACGGCCCGCCCAGTTGCTGGCCGAAGCCGTAGCTGTACCAGACGACGACGAGCGTTGCCGCCAGGTTGATCGCCACGCCGAGCTGACGCAGCAGGTGCAGGGTCTGGTCGTGAACCATCATGTCGGCGAACTCCTGTCTCGCTTCGCGTCCTCGCGCTTCTTGCGCTCGCGCGCCAGATCGCGGAACTGCCACCACGCAAAGGCCAGCGCGCCGCCGAAGACGAGCACGATCTCGATGACGATCAGCGGCAGGTTAGACATGTGAGCCCCCGACTCGACGCGTACGTCGAGTCACCCCCCGGGATCCGATGCAGCCCCTTCGTGGCTCTGGGGTTGGCGCGAGCCGGCTTGGGAGCGGCCCGGCGCACGGCCCACGCATCAGGCGTCATACAGCCACCGTGCCGCGCACGCGCCGCGTCTGGCGCTCGAACAGATCGACGATGCGCAGCGTGCGCTGGTAAAAGGTGCGCGTCGGCAACTCGCTGCTGGCGGCGGCTTCGACGAGGAAGCGCACGGCCGGCAGCGGCTCACTGGCGGCGCCGGCTGCTATCGGGTGGCCGGGCGATCGCAGCAGCGCGGCGCAGGCGCGCAGCAGCAGCGCCAGCTTGCGGCCGCTGCCGACAACGGTGCGTTGTCGCACCGAGTCGAGCCCCGCCGCTTGGAGCGCGTGGCCGATTTCGGCATAGACCAGGCGCGCCGCCTGGATCGCCGGGCGGCAATTTCGTGGCAGATCGCAGACGCCGCACTCGCCGCGCGCATAGAGCCGCTCGGCTTCGGCGAGCAGGCGCGCGATGACGCTGGCCAGACGGTGATCGAACTGCGGCGCCGCGAGCCAGGCCGCGGGGTCCAGGCCGGCCTCGCGCATCCACGCCAGCGGCAGGTACAAGCGGCCATTGCGCGCGTCTTCGCCGACGTCGCGGGCGATGTTGGTGAGCTGCATCGCCACGCCGAGCTCGCTGGCGCGCGCCAATGAGCGCGCGTCGCGCGTTTCCATCACCAGCGCCATCATCGCGCCGACCGTGCCGGCCACGCGCGCGGCGTAGTCGTGCAGGTCTTCGATCGTTTCGTAGCGCCGGCCCTGCGCATCCCAGGCAAAACCTTCGAGCAGCGCGTCGATCAACACGCGCGGCAGTTGCGCGTCGGCGACGACGGCGGCCAGCGCGCGGTCGGCCACGTCGGCGCGCGGCGTGCCCGCATAGACCGCATCGAGCCGAGCCTGTAGATCTTCCAGCGCACGCGCCGGCTCGGTGCTGTTGTCGATTGCGTCGTCGGCGACGCGGCAGAAGGCGTACAGCGCAGTAGCCGGCGCGCGCACGCGCTGCGGCAGCGCCAGCGACGACAGGTAGAACGACTTCGAGCCGCCGCGCATCAACGATTTGCAGGCCTGGATGTCGGCGCCGTTCATGCCCTTGCTTTCAAGAAAGACGACAGCGGAGGCAGGACAGACTCCAGCGCCTTGGCCGACATCAACACACCCGGAATGCCGGCGCCGGGGTGCGTGCCGGCGCCGACCATGAACAGGCCCGGCAGATCCTCGCTGCGGTTGTGCGGGCGGAACCACGCGCTTTGCAGCAGCAGCGGCTCGAGGCCGAAGGCCGCGCCCTTGTGCGACAGCAGGCGGTCCTGGAAGTCGAGCGGCGTCATCAGGCGCGACACGGTGATGTGCTGGCCCAAACCCGGCAGCAGCGTGCTCTCCAGACGGCGCTCGATCGCCTGCCGGTACGGCGCGGCCTGCGTGCGCCAATCGGTGCCGCTGTCCAGGTGCGGCACTGGCGACAGCACGTAGAAGGCGTCGCAGCCCGGCGGCGCCATCGACGCATCGCTGGCCGTCGGCCGGTGCAGGTAGAGGCTGAAGTCTTCGGCGAGGTGGTGGCGTTTGAAGATGTCTCTGAGCAGCCCCTCGTAGCGCGGGCCGAGCACCATCGTGTGGTGTGGCACTTCGTCATAACGCCGGTTGGTGCCGAAGTACCAGACGAACAGGCTCATCGAGTAGCGCGCACGGTCCAACTTGCGGTCGCTCCACACTTTGCGCTGCTCGGGCGCGACGAGGTTGCGGTAGGTCCACGCGGTGTCGGCGTTGCTGACGACGATGTCGGCGCTGATGCGTTCGCCGCCCGCCAGCTCGACGCCGCTGGCACGGCCGTTGGCTGTCACGATGCGCTGCACCTGCGCGTTGCAGCGCACGCTGACCCCGAGTTGCGCCAGCAGCTTGACCAGGCCCGTCACCAGCGCGCCGGTGCCGCCCATCGCCCAATGCACGCCGAAGCGGCGCTCGAGCATGTTGATCAGGCTGTAGGTGCAGGTCACGGCCGACGGGTTGCCGCCGATCAGCAGCGGATGAAAGCTGAACACGATGCGCAGCTTCGGGTCGCGGAAGTGCGAATTCACCATGCCGCGGATCGAGCGCCACGAGCGCATGCGCACCAGCGCGGGAATCGCCGAGACGAGATCGCGCAGTGAGTCGAAGGCCGTTGCGCCGAGTTCTTCGAAGCCGATGCGGTAGCAGCGCTCGGCCTCGGCCATGAAGCGCTCGTAGCCCGGCAGGTCGGCGGGAGACAAGCGCGCCACTTCACGGCGCATGTGCTCGGCATCTCCGTTGTAGTCGAAGTGCGTGCCGTCGTCGAAGCGGATGCGGTAGAACGGGTCGAGCGGTTTCA
>JANNJX010000165.1:0-2621 GCA_031396005.1 Burkholderiales bacterium | reverse complement strand
TCGGCTTCGAGCTTGGCCGGATCGATGATCTGCGCCGCCGCCAGCGTCGATTCGAGCTCGAGGATGCGGCCTTCGATGAAGCCCTGCTTGTCCTTCGCGGCCTCGTATTCGGCGTTCTCGGACAAGTCGCCTTGCGCGCGTGCTTCGGCGATCGCCTGGATGACGGCGTGGCGCTCGACCGTTTTCAGCCGCTGTAGTTCGGCCTTGAGTTTTTCCGCGCCGCGCACGGTGACAGGGACAGTGGCCATGGTGAAAGGATTCTTCCGTCTGAAATAAAACCGCCGCCTGTGCAATGCACCCGGCGGCGGACGTGTGCGCTGAGTTTAATGGAGTTGCAGATGCAGCTCTTGCAAAGACATCACGCTGAAGTCGGCTTGGTGCTTCAGCGCCTCGGTGGCGGCCTCGCAGCCGGCCATCGTCGTGTAGTAGGTGATGCGGTGCGCCAGAGCGGCCGTGCGGATGTAGCGCGAGTCGGCGATGGCGGTGCGCGTCTCGTCCACCGTCGTGAAGACGAGCTGGATCTCGCCGGCCTTGACCATGTCGGCAATGTGCGGCCGGCCGTCCTTGACCTTGTTGACCAGGCGAACCGGCACGCCCGCGGCCTCGATCGCTGCGGCCGTGCCCTTGGTGGCGACGACGTTGAAGCCGAGATCGTGCAGCTCCGACGCAACCTTGACCGCGCGGTCCTTGTCGCTGTTCTTGACGGTGATGACGACGGTGCCCTTGTCCGGCAGACGTGATCCTGCCCCGAGCTGGCTCTTCAGCATCGCCTCGCCGAAGGTCGCGCCGACGCCCATGACCTCGCCGGTGGAGCGCATCTCGGGGCCGAGGATCGGATCGACGCCGGGGAACTTGTTGAACGGGAAGACGGCTTCCTTGATGCTGAAGTATGGCGGGATGACTTCGCCTCTTACGCCATAGCGGCCCTTCTGGTCTTTCAGTTTCATGCCGGCCATGCAACGCGCCGCGATCTTCGCCAGTGGCTGGCCCGTAGCCTTCGACACGTAGGGCACGGTGCGCGAGGCGCGCGGGTTGACTTCGAGCACGTAAACCACGGCTTCGTCGCCCTCACCCTGGATCGCGAACTGAACGTTCATCAGGCCGACGACCTTCAGCGCCTTGGCCATCAGCGTCGTCTGACGTCGCATCTCGTCCTGCAGCTCCGTGCTCAGCGAGTACGGCGGCAGCGAACAGGCCGAGTCGCCGCTGTGAATGCCGGCCGCTTCGACGTGCTCCATGATCCCGCCGATCATCACGTCCATGCCGTCGCTGATGCAATCGACGTCGACTTCGATCGCGTCGTCGAGAAAACGGTCGAGCAGCACCGGCGACTTCTCGGACACCTGCACGGCCACGCGCATGTAGCGCTCCAGATCCTTGTCGCCGTGCACGATCTCCATCGCCCGACCGCCGAGCACGTAACTCGGGCGCACGACGAGCGGGTAGCCGATCTCCTGCGCCAGCAGCAGCGCCTGCTCTTCGGTGCGCGCCGTGCGGTTGGGCGGCTGGCGCAGCTTCAAATCGTGCAGCAGCTTCTGGAAACGCTCACGGTCTTCGGCGATGTCGATGCTGTCGGGCGACGTGCCGATGATCGGCACACCGGCGCGCTCCAGGTCGAGCGCGAGCTTCAACGGCGTCTGGCCACCGTACTGCACGATCACGCCGGCCGGCTTTTCCTTGTCGACGATCTCGAGCACGTCTTCGAGCGTCACCGGCTCGAAGTACAGCCGGTCGCTGGTGTCGTAATCGGTGGAGACAGTCTCCGGATTGCAGTTGACCATGATGGTCTCGTAACCGTCTTCGCGCATCGCCAGCGCGGCGTGCACGCAGCAGTAGTCGAACTCGATGCCCTGACCGATGCGGTTCGGCCCGCCGCCGAGCACCATGATCTTCTTGTTGTTTGTCGGCTCGGCTTCGCACTCTTCGTCGTAGGTCGAGTACATGTACGCCGTCTGCGTCGCGAACTCCGCCGCACAGGTGTCCACGCGCTTGTACACCGGGCGCACGCCGAGCGCATGCCGCTGCTCGCGCACGGCGTGCTGGTGCGTCTTGACCAGGCCGGCGATGCGTTTGTCGGAGAAGCCCTTGCGCTTCAGATAACGCAGCTCGTCTTCGCCGAGGCTGTCGAGCGTGCGCGCCGCCAGCGTTGTCTCGACGCTGATCAACTCTTCGATCTGCGCCAGGAACCACGGATCGATATTCGTTTCTTCGAACACTTCATCCAGCGGCATGCCCAGGCGAAACGCGTCGCCGACGAAGAGGATGCGCTCCGGCCCGGCATTGCCGATCTGCTCGACGATCTCGTCGCGGTCGGTGCTGCGCGAGGTCAGGCCGTCGATGCCCGTCTCCAGCCCACGCAGCGCCTTCTGAAAGCTCTCCTGGAAGGTGCGACCCATCGCCATCACCTCGCCGACCGACTTCATCTGCGTCGTCAGGTGTGGATCGGCGGCGGGAAACTTCTCGAACGCGAAGCGCGGGATCTTCGTCACCACGTAATCGATGCTCGGCTCGAAGCTCGCCGGCGTGGCGCCGCCAGTGATGTCGTTGCGCAGCTCGTCGAGCGTGTAGCCGATGGCCAGTTTGGCAGCGACCTTGGCGATCGGGAAACCCGTCGCCTTGCT
>JANNJX010000555.1:0-1955 GCA_031396005.1 Burkholderiales bacterium | reverse complement strand
TCGAAGCCGAGCAGGACGACGATCTCGCCGAGCTCGGGGGCGATCTCGGCCATCGCTTGGTCGCCGGCGGTCGGTCTCGTCGATCGCCTTTCGCATCGAGTCGGTGACGCGGTCGGCATACAGGATCGCGCGGCCGCTGATGTGGCGCGCCGCGCGGCCGATGGTCTGGATCAACGAGCGCTCGGCGCGAAGGAAGCCTTCCTTGTCGGCGTCGAGGATGGCGACGAGGCTGACCTCCGGAATGTCCAGCCCTTCGCGCAGCAGGTTGATGCCGACCAGCACGTCGAACACACCCAGTCGCAGGTCTCGAATGATCTCGACACGCTCCACCGTATCGATGTCGCTGTGCAGGTAGCGCACCTTCACGCCGTTGTCTGTCAGGTAATCGGTGAGCTGCTCGGCCATGCGCTTGGTCAGCGTCGTGATCAGCACGCGCTCGCCCACCTTCGCGCGCTCGTGGATCTCCTGCAGCACGTCGTCCACCTGGTGCGTGGCCGGACGCACCTCGACCACCGGGTCGATCAGCCCCGTCGGTCGCACCACCTGTTCCACCACCTGCCCGGCATGGCGCTGTTCGTAGTCCGCGGGCGTGGCCGAGACGAAGACCACCTGGCGAATGCTTTTCTCGAACTCATCGAACTTCAACGGCCGGTTGTCGAGCGCGCTCGGCAGGCGAAAGCCGTACTCGACGAGCGTCGTCTTGCGTGCGCGGTCGCCGTTGTACATGCCGCCGATCTGCCCGATCAGCACGTGGCTCTCGTCGAGGAACATCAGCGCGTCCTTGGGCAGGTAGTCGACCATCGTCGACGGCGGCTCGCCCGGCGCCGCGCCCGACAGGTGCCGCGTGTAGTTCTCGATGCCCTTGCAGTGGCCGACCTCGTTCATCATCTCCAGATCGAAGCGCGTGCGCTGCTCCAGGCGCTGCGCCTCGACCAGCTTGCCGGCCTTGACGAGCTCGGCCGTGCGATCGCGCAATTCGGCCTTGATCGTCTCGACGGCAGCGAGCACGCGGTCGCGCGGCGTCACGTAGTGGCTCGACGGGTAGATGACGAAGCGCGGCACCTTCTGCCGGATGCGGCCGGTCAGCGGGTCGAGCAGCGACAGCGATTCGATCTCGTCGTCGAACAGCTCGATGCGGATCGCCAGCTCGCTGTGCTCGGCCGGAAAGATGTCGATCACGTCACCGCGCACGCGGAAACCGCCGCGCGAAAAGTCGGTTTCGTTGCGTGTGTACTGCATGCGGATCAGCTGCTGGATCACGTCGCGCTGGCCGATTCGGTCGCCGGTGCGGACGATGAAGCGCATCTGCGCATAGTCCTCTGGCTTGCCGATGCCGTAGATCGCGCTCACCGAGGCGACGATGATCGTGTCGCGCCGCTCGAGCACGCTCTTCGTCGCCGACAGGCGCATCTGCTCGATGTGCTCGTTGATCGCGCTGTCCTTCTCGATGAACAGGTCGCGCTGCGGCACGTAAGCCTCGGGCTGGTAGTAGTCGTAGTAACTGACGAAGTACTCGACCGCATTCTTCGGAAAGAACTCGCGGAACTCGCTGTACAGCTGCGCGGCCAGCGTCTTGTTCGGCGCAAAGACGATGGCGGGCCGGCCCAGGCGCGCGATGACGTTGGCCATCGTGAAGGTCTTGCCCGAGCCGGTGACGCCGAGCAGCGTCTGGAAGGTCAGGCCATCGTTGATGCCTTCGACCAGCTTGTCGATCGCCTGCGGCTGGTCGCCGGCCGGCGGGTACGGCATGAACAACTGGAACGGCGAATCCGGGAAGCTGATGAACTCGCCGACCGGCGGCGACTCGACAACAGCGGGCATCGGCTCAGGACGATTCGGCATCGGCGACGACATGGGTTGGCTCATAAAATCACTGCAACCTGTCAGCCTACCCCAACAGGCAACGCCCTTCCTCCCTCTGCTGCCACCGTCATGACACCAGTACCCCCACGCTC
>JANNJX010000502.1:0-1735 GCA_031396005.1 Burkholderiales bacterium | reverse complement strand
GGCTGCGAAGTGCGGGCGACGAAGGTCCAGGCGCTGCCCGGCGGGCAGATGACGTTCACCGTCGAGCGCCGCAACGGCGTGACGATGAAGCCGCTGTCGATCACGCTCAACCTGCCGGGCGAGCACAACGTGTTGAACGCGCTGGCGGCGATCGCGGTGGCCACCGAGCTCGAACTGCCCGACGAACCGATCGCCGCCGCGCTGACGAAGTTCGCCGGTGTCGGCCGCCGCTTTCAGCGTTATGGCGAAGTCGAGGCGCGCGATGGCGAGGGTGCATTCACCGTGATCGACGACTACGGACATCACCCGGCCGAGATGGCGGCGGTGATCGCCGCCGCGCGCGGCGCCTTCCCCGGCCGCCGCATCGTGCTCGCCTTCCAGCCGCACCGCTACACGCGCACGCGCGATTGCTTCGAGGATTTCGTCAAGGTGCTGTCCAGCGCCGACGCGGTGCTGCTGACCGAGGTCTATGCCGCCGGCGAGCCGCCGATCGTCGCCGCCGATGGCCGCACGCTGGCGCGCGCGCTGCGCGTGGCGGGCAAGGTCGATCCGGTGTTCGTCGATGAAGTCGATGGCCTGTCGGAAGCGGCGCTCGAACACGCCAAGGCCGGCGACGTGGTGATCGTCATGGGTGCGGGCTCGATCGGCAACGTCGCGCCGCGGATTGTTGAACTTGGAGGTGCTGTCGCATGAAGAATGAATCGAACGCCGTCAGCGCTGCCTATTTTCTGAAGCGCCCCGACGACCTCGGCAACCTGCCGGTGCTGACCGATGTGATCGTGGCCTCGGCCGACGCGCAGGGCCGCACCTTGTGGCTGGCGTGGGACGACCAGCGCGTGCCGGTGCTGACGGAAGCGCTGGTAGCCGCCGATGAGCCGGCGCTGCCGCGCTGGGCGAGAAAGCGCATATGAGCACGCGCCACAGCTTCGGCAAGGTTGCGGTATTGATGGGTGGCGCCAGCGCCGAGCGCAACGTTTCGCTGATGAGCGGCAACGGCGTGCTTGCGGCGTTGACAAGCCAGGGCATCGACGCCCATGCGTTCGATCCGGCCGAGCGCGACCTGGTCGAGTTGAAGCGCGAAGGCTTCGAGCGCTGCTTCATCGCGCTGCATGGTCGCCACGGCGAAGACGGCACGGTGCAAGGCGCGCTCGAACTGCTCGGCATCCCGTACACCGGCAGCGGCGTGATGGCCAGCGCGATCGGCATCGACAAGGTGATGACCAAGCGCGTCTGGTCCACGTTCGGTCTGCCGACGCCGCGATCGGTGACGTTGGATGCCGCGCAGCAGACGAAGGAGCGCCTGCGCACCGTGCCCGACGAACTCGGCCTGCCGCTGATCGTCAAGGCGCCGCACGAAGGCTCTTCCATCGGCGTCGTCAAGGTCAACGGCTACTCCGACATGCAGGGCGCCGTCGCCGAGGCGATGAAGTACGACAGCGTCGTGCTGATCGAGGAGTTCGTCAGCGGCGATGAACTCACCTGCCCGATCCTCGAGCACAAGGCGCTGCCGGTGGTGAAGATCGTTGCGCCCGAAGGCAAGTACGACTACCAGAACAAATACTTCACCGACGATGTGAAGTACCTCGTGCCGTCGGGCCTGCCCGCGGCGGAGGAGAAAGAAATCCAGCGCCTCGCAGTCGAGGCCTTCGACGCGATCGGCTGCCGCGGCTGGGCGCGCGCCGACTTCATGGTCAACGCCGGCACCCGCAAGCCGTACCTGCTCGAGATCAACACC
>JANNJX010000477.1:0-18804 GCA_031396005.1 Burkholderiales bacterium | reverse complement strand
CGCAGCGTTTGTTCCGGCGGCAGGTGGCGCATCGCACAGACGATCAGCCCGCACCGCAAGCCACTGCGCGCCAGGCCGGCCAGCAGCGCCTCAACGCTGGCCTCGCCGGACAGGCCATGCGCTTCGAACAACAGCGGCGCGATGCGGAACTCGGCCAGCACGCAGCCGTCGGCGCGTGCGTCTTCGGCGGCCTCGAAGGCCACGCGATCGAGCGCGGCGGGCGTGGCCATCGAGGCCACCGTGAGATCGAAGCCGCGCAGGTAGTCGACCAGGCTGCCGGCGTGGGCACGCGCATCGAACCAGCGGCCGAGCGCCTCGGGATCGGCGCCCGGGCAGGGCAGGCCACGGGCGTGAAGCAACCCGAACAGCGTCGCCACGCGCAGGCCGCCGTCGAGATGCTCGTGCAGCAGGACCTTGGGCAGTGCACGGATTGCCTCGTTCATCATCAGAGCGATCCTAGTGCACCCCCTGGGCATCGCCGGGCCCAGGCCTTGCTATCCTGCGGCGCTCCCAACCCTTTGCCACGGGCTCACCATGAAACTGCACCACCTCGTTCCCCTCGTCGTCGCCGCCGCTGCGGCCAGCAGCGCCGCTGCACAGTCGCAGCCTGCCGTGATCTTCGACATGGGCGGCAAGTTCGACAAGTCGTTCAACGAGGCGGCGTTCAACGGCGCCGAAGCGTGGAAGAAAGAAAGCGGCAAGCCCTACCTCGAATTCGAGATCAGCAACCCGACGCAGCGCGAGCAAGCGATGCGGCGCATGGCCGAACGCGGCGCGAATCCGATCGTCGGCGTCGGCTTCTCGCAGGGCTCGCCGATGGAGAAGGTGGCCAAGGAGTTTGCGAAGCTCAACTTCACGATCATCGACTTCGTGGTCGATCTGCCGAACGTCGAGTCGGTGGTGTTCCGCGAACACGAGGGCAGCTTCCTCGTCGGCATGATGGCGGCGATGGCCAGCAAGAGCGGCAAGGTCGGCTTCGTCGGCGGCATGGACGTGCCGCTGATCCGCAAGTTCCAGTGCGGCTTCGAGCAGGGCGCGAAGTATGCGAACCCGAAGGTCGACGTGCAGGCCAACATGACAGGCACGACGCCCAGCGCCTGGAATGATCCGGCGCGGGGCAGCGAGCTGGCCAAGGCGCAGTTCAGCAAAGGCGCCGACGTGATCTTCGCCGCTGCCGGCGGCACCGGCATCGGCGTCTACCAGGCGGCCAAGGACGCCGGCAAGCTGGCCATCGGCGTCGACAGCAACCAGAACCACATCCAGCCGGGCACGATGCTCACGTCGATGGTCAAGCGCGTCGATGTCGCGGTGGCGGCGAGCTTCAACAAGCACAAGCCGGGCGTGACCTCGCTCGGGTTGAAGGAAGGCGGCGTCGACTACGCGATCGACAAGAACAACGAGAAGCTGGTGACAGCCGAGATGAAGACCAAGGTCGATGCGGCCAAGGCCGACATCATCAGCGGCAAGATCAAGGTCGTCGATTACATGGCTGCGAACAAGTGCTCGTGAGATGACGAACCCGCCGCCCGCCGTCAGCATGCGGGCGATCGACAAACGCTTCGCCGCTGTGCATGCCAACCGCGCCGTCGATCTGACGGTCCGTGCCGGCACGGTGCACGGCATCGTCGGCGAGAACGGCGCCGGCAAGAGCACGCTGATGTCGATCCTCTACGGCTTCTGCACGGCCGACAGCGGCACGATCGAGGTCGAGGGCCAGCCGGTGCAGATCCGCAACCCGCACGATGCCATCCGCCTGGGCATCGGCATGGTGCACCAGCACTTCATGCTCGTCGACACCTTCTCGGCGCTGGACAACATCATGCTCGGCGCCGAGCCTTCCTGGCATCTGCCGGCCGCGCGCAGCGAGGTGCGCAGCAAGCTCGAAGCGCTGATGCGCGAGACCGGGCTGGCGGTGAAACTGGATGCCGAAGTCGCCGAGTTGCCCGTCGGCGAACGCCAGCGGCTGGAAATTCTGAAGGCGCTGTTCCGCGGCGCGCGCATCCTCATCCTCGACGAGCCGACGGCTGTGCTGACACCGCACGAAACCGAGCAACTGTTCGTCGTGCTGCACGGCTTGCGCGAGCGCGGCACGACGATCCTGCTGATCACGCACAAACTGAAGGAGATCATGGCGCTGTGCGACCAGGTGACGGTGATGCGCCAGGGCGCTGTCGTGCTCGAGACGCCGATCATCGAGACCTCGATCGACGCGCTGGCCGAGGCGATGGTCGGCCGCCAGGTGCAACTCGGCCGTGTTTCGGGTTCGGCCGGCACGCCGCGCGCCGTGCCGGGCGAGGTGTTGCTGCGCGCCAATGCGCTGGCGTGGCGCGACGCGCTCGGCGTGCCGCGGCTGGACGGCGTCTCGCTCGACCTGCGCAGCGGTGAGATCGTCGGCATCGCCGGCGTCTCGGGCAACGGCCAGAGTGAACTGCTCGATGCGCTGGCCGGCCTGTTGGTGCCGAGGGCAGGCAGCCTGCAGATCGGTGCGGAGAACTTCACGCCGTCGCATTGGCTCACGCCGTTGCGTGCGCGCGAATTGCGCATTGCGCATGTGCCGGAGGATCGGCACCAGCGCGGCCTCGTCATGTCGTTCGACGCCTGGGAGTCGGCGGTGCTCGGCTATCAACAACGCGCGCGTTACAGCGCCGGCGGTTGGTTGAAACCGAAGACCATGCGCGACGACTGCGCGTTGATGATGGACAGATACGACGTTCGTCCGCGGGCCTGCGATCTGCGCTCGTCGAAGTTCTCCGGCGGCAATCAGCAAAAGCTCGTGCTGGCACGTGAGGCGTCGCCTGAACCGCGCGTGCTGCTGGTCGGCCAGCCGACGCGCGGCGTCGACATCGGCGCCATCGAGTTCATTCACGGCCGCTTGCGCGCGATGCGCGATGCCGGCGGCAGCGTGCTGCTGGTGTCGTCCGAACTCGATGAAGTTCTCGCGCTGGCCGACCGCGTGCTGGTCATGGACCGAGGCCGAATCGTCGGCGAGTTGCCGATCGAGCAGTGCAGCGAGGCCGAGTTGGGGCGGTTGATGGGTGGGGCCGTCATGGAGAAAGCCACGTGACGGGAGTGCGCGTTTCTCCCTCCCGCTGCAAGGGGGAGGGCTGGCGCAACACATGAGCTCGCAAGCGCCCATCGAGATTCCGCGCTGGATCGACTTCGTCGTTCTGCCGCTGTTCAACCTGGCGCTGGCGTTCGCCGTCTCGGCGATCGTGCTCGTCGCCATCGGCCAGAGTCCTCTTCAGGTGCTGACGCTCTTGATCAAAGGCGCGTTCGGCAGCGCCGCCGGCGTCAGCTACACGCTCTACTACGCGACCACGTTCGTCTTCACCGGCCTGGCGGTCGCCGTCGCATACCACTGCGGCCTGTTCAACATCGGCGCCGAAGGGCAGGCCATGATGGGCGGCTTGGGCGTCGGCTTGGCCGCGCTCGCTCTCGGCCCCGCAGCGCCGGCCTGGCTGGTGCTGCCGGCGATGGTGCTCGCCGCCGTCGCCTTCGGCGTGCTCTGGGCGGCCGTCCCCGGCGCACTGCAGGCCTGGCGTGGCAGCCACGTCGTCATCACGACGATCATGTTCAACTTCATCGCCTCGTCGCTGCTGATCTACCTGCTCGTCGGCGTGTTGAAGGAGCCGGGCAACATGTCGCCGGAGACACGCGCCTTCGGGCCGGCGGCGCAGATGCCGGGCATGCACACCGTGCTGGCGGCGCTCGGCATCGAGTGGCCGCGCACGCCGCTGAATGCGACGCTGCTGCTGGCCATCGCCGCACTGATCGGTGTGCAACTGCTGCTCTGGCGCACGCGGCTCGGCTACGCGCTGCGCGCGGTCGGCAACGCGCCTCACGCAGCGCTCTACGCCGGCATCGAGCCGAAGTCGCTGATCGTCGTTGCGATGGCGATCTCCGGCGGGCTGGCCGGCTTCGTCGGCATCAACGAGATCGGCGGCGTGCACAACCGTCTGATCGCCGACTTCGTCGCCGGTGCGGGATTTGCGGGCATCGCGGTGTCGCTGATCGGGCGCAACCATCCGCTCGGCATCACGCTCGCGGCGCTGCTGTTCGGCGCGCTGTACCAAGGCGGCGCCGAGCTCGCCTTCGAAATCCAGGGCTTCTCGCGCGACATGGTGTTCACGTTGCAAGGGCTGATCGTCTTGTTCGCCGGTGCGATGGCGCAGGTGGCGGCGCCTTGGCTGGCGCGCCTGTGGTTTGCGCTTCGACCGGCGCCGCGAGCGATGGCAGGGGCCGCGCATGGATGAGATGGCGTTGACCATCGGCACCGTGCTCGCCTCGACGCTGCGCATGGCCACGCCGCTGATCCTGTGCGCGCTGGCCGGCGTCTTGAGCGAGCGTGCCGGCGTCATCGACCTGGGCCTCGAAGGCAAGATGCTCGCCACCGCCTTCGCCGCCGCCAGCGCCGGCGTGATGACCGGCTCGCTGCCGCTGGCGCTGCTGGCGGCCTTGGCGGTCGGCGTTGCGCTGTCGATGTTGCAGGGCTACGGCTGCGTCAGCCACCGCGGCGATCAGGTGGTGATGGGCATGGCGATCACGATGACGGCGGCCGGCCTGACAGTCGTCCTCGGCATCGCCTGGTTCAAGCAAGGCGGGCAGACGCTGCCGATCCCCGACGCGGTGCGGCTTGAACCCTGGTTCGTCGGCATCGGTGCCGCGGTATCGAATGTGCCGCTGCTCGGCCCGGTGCTGGCCGGCCTGTCCGGCCATGCGCCGCTGGTCTACATCGCCTTCGCACTCGTCGCCGCGGTGTGGTGGCTGCTATACCGCACCCGCCTGGGCCTGCGCCTGCGCGCGACCGGCGAGAACCCGGCGATGGTTGACGCTGCGGGCGTGTCGGTGCTCGGCCTGCGCTATCTCGCGCTGGCCGGCAACGGCGTGCTCAGCGCCCTGGCCGGCTGCTCCCTCGTGCTGGCGCTGAACCCGCAGTTCATTCCCAACATGACCGCGGGCCGCGGCTACATGGCGCTGGCAGCGATGATCTTCGGCAAGTGGCATCCCGTCGGCGCGATGCTGGCGTGCGTGTTGTTCGGCTTTCTCGATGCGTTGTCGATCCGCCTGCAAGGTGCGAGCATCGGCGGCGTGTCGGTGCCGGTGCAGGCGATCCAGGCGTTGCCGTATGTGCTGACGGTGGTGCTGCTCGCCGGGTTCATCGGCAGGGCGTATGCGCCGAAGGCGTTGGGCGTGCCGTACGTGAAGGAGCGGTGAGCGCGTGTCTGTTGTATCTCGGATCATTAAAGTATTTGCGGGACCAGTACATAGGCGTCGGTACAAGGCTGCGCTTGCAGTTCTGCTCGCAACGCATGTTTTTGCCAAACTCAACGCAGAAGAGCGGTCGCGAGTTGATGATGAACTGGTCAACATCTATCGACGTGTTGGCGTCTATCCATGGTGGCGGTTCCGGTCAGATGTTCCTGAGGCCGTGAGGGCGGCTGAAAGAGCAGTGGCCATGTGGCGGCTCGGAATACCAACAGGCGCACATGGGCTCACATGGAGCGACACACTTTCTGAAAAATGGATGCAGTCACCATGGAAACTTGGTTCCGTGTTCCGCGCATTCCATCCAGCTACTGAAGAAGCGATTGCGTCTTTGCGCGCTCATGGCGTGCGCTTCGAACCGATACATGAGACAGGGCCAGCTTGGTTGGCCTCGATGAAGAGTCGCTTTCCGTAAGGCTTAGCCGATGAAGACACAAACTGAGGACGTAATCTTGCCCTTGTTGGTGGCCGCGCGCACCACACGTGACCTTGCCCATGCGCCGTACTCACAGTTCAAGGTTGGAGCTTCGGTGCTTGACGAGCAAGGCCGCATCCACGCAGGCTGCAACGTCGAGAACGCCGCCTATCCACAAGGCCTGTGCGCGGAGACAGGCGCGATCGCCGCGATGGTCGCAGCAGGTGGCAAGCGCATCGTCGCGGCGGTTGTAGTCGGCGAAGGGCTTCAACTGTGCACCCCTTGCGGAGGCTGCCGTCAGAAGCTGCGCGAGTTTGCGCGTGACGACACGCCGGTGATCGTTGCCGACATGCAGCAGGTGCGCGGCCGCTTCACGCTCGGCGAGTTGCTGCCGCACAGCTTCGGGCCGGAACACGTGAAATGAACGCCGTGCTCATATCGCAATCAGTGTCTTTGCAGCGTGGCGCGGTAGGCGGCACCCGGCTTAGGCTCATGCTGGAGTACCAGAAATCGCCCAATCCGGGCACCGCCTACCGCGCTTCCACAGTCTTTGCCTCGTCGGCGGAACGAGAACACAACAGTCAGCAAGGCCCGAGGGCGGTGCGGCGACGGCGCGATTTCTGGTACTCCAGCATGAGCGACGGCGCCGCGCCGCCCTCGGGCCTCGCGCAAGCTGGCGCTTGGTGGAGCAAGTGAAGTGACCTTGGCCGACGACATCCAGCGCAGCGCAGCAACCATCCGAACACGCGCGCCGCAGCGCACACCGCGCGTGGCCATCGTGCTCGGCTCCGGTTGGCAGGGCGTGGTCGCACATCTCGACGAGCCGGTGGTCATTGCCTACAGCGACCTGCCGGCGTTTCCGAGAGTCGGCGTCGCCGGACATGCCGGGCAGTTGATCCTCGGCCGGCTCGGCGGGGCGGAAGTGGCAGTGCTGGCCGGGCGTGAGCACACGTATGAAGACGGGCGTGCCGATGCGATGAAGGGCGCGCTGCGCACGCTGGCTGCGTTGAAGGTACCGACACTAGTGCTGACCAACGCCGCCGGCAGCCTCGATCCGCAGATGAGCACCGGCTCGCTGATGCTGCTCACCGACCACCTGAACTTGCCGCAGCGCACGCCGCTGCACGGCGAGCCGGGCTCGTCGCGCTTCGTCGACATGCGCGACGCCTACGATCCGGCCCTGCGTGCGAAGGCGCTGGTCGTGGCCAAGTCGATGGGCCAGACGCTGTACGAAGGCGTGTATGCGTGGCAACTCGGACCGCAGTTCGAAACGCCGGCGGAAATCCGCATGCTGCGTTTGCTCGGCGCCGATGCCGTTGGCATGAGCACGGTGCCCGAGACGATCATCGCGCGACATGCCGGCCTGAAGGTGTTGGCGCTGTCGATGATCACCAACCTGGCTGCCGGGCTCGACGCCGAGCCGTTGAGCCACGCGCAGACGCTGGCGGCAGCGCAAGCTGCGGGTGACCGCGCGGTGCGTCTGCTCGAAGCTGTCGTCCCCGCCTTGACTTGATCTTGCTCCTCAGGAGAACGCCCCTATGACGTCGAAGACCTTCACGCTGCTCGGCCTTGCCGCGCTCGTCGTCGGTTGCGCGATGACGCCCTCGCAACGCGCACCGCTCAAGCTCACCGTGCTGCACACCAACGACCACCACGGCCGCTTCTGGCCGAACAGCGACGGTGAGTACGGCCTGGCGGCGCGCAAGACGCTGATCGACAAGGTGCGCGCCGAAGTCAAGGCCGCCGGCGGCGAGGTGCTGCTGCTCGACGGCGGCGACATCAACACCGGCGTGCCGGAGAGCGATTTGCAGGACGCGGAGCCCGACTTCAAGGGCATGAACCTGCTCGGCTACGACGCCGCGGCGATCGGCAACCACGAGTTCGACAAGCCATTGATCGTGCTCGACAAGCAGATCAAGTGGGCGAAGTTCCCGCTGCTGTCGGCCAACATCTACAACAAGGCCAGCGGGCAGCGCATGTTCGAGCCCTACCGCGTCTTCGAGCGAGGCGGCTACAGGATCGCGGTGATGGGGCTGACGACCGACGACACGAGCAAGATGGTGCTGGCGTCGAACATCGCCAACGTCGAGTTCCGCAAGCCGGCCGATGAAGCCGCGCGGCTCGTGCCGCAGCTTCGCGCGTCCACGGGTGCAGGGGTTGACATGGTGATCGCGGCCACGCACATGGGCCACTACACCGACGGCAGGAGCGGCGTCAACGCGCCGGGCGACGTCGAGATGGCGCGCGCGGTGAAAGGCATCGATCTGATCGTCGGCGGTCACAGCCAGAACCCGCTGTGCATGGCTGCCGAGAACAAGCGCGTCGATGTTTACGTACCCGGCCAGCCTTGCGCGCCCGACAAGCAGAACGGCGCCTGGATCGTGCAGGCGCACGAGTGGGGCAAGTATGTCGGCCGCGCCGATTTCGTCGTCGCCGCCGGCAAGGTCGAACTCGTCAAGTACCAACTGCTGCCGGTGAACCTGAAGCAGCGCGTCACGGGTCAGCCACCCAAGCTCTACGGCGAAGCGATTGCCGAGGACGCCGCGGTGCGGGAGTTTCTGAAGCCGTTTCAGGACAACGGCGCGGCGCGGCTGACCTTGCCCATAGGCGAAACGGTGGGCGTCTTCGACGGCGACCGCAACCGCGTGCGTGCGCAGCCGACCAACCTCGGCGTGCTGATCGCGCGCGCAATGATGAGCCGCACTGGCGCCGACCTGGCGATCATGAACGCCGGCGGCGTGCGCGACTCGCTGCCCGAAGGCAGGGTGACGTACCGCGATGTGCTGAAAGTGCAGCCCTTCGGCAATCAGGTGTCGCTGGTGCGCCTGACCGGCGCCGAGCTGACGACGTACCTCGAGGCGGCGGCGAAGATGACGCCGGGCTCGGGCGCGTTCCCGCAAACCGTCGGCGTGCAGATGCTGATCGAAGGCGGCGTGTTGAAGGAGGCCCGGGTGCAGGGCCGCGCGATCGAGGCGCAGCGCGAGTATTTGCTGGCGATCAACAACTTCACCGCAGGCGGCGGCGATGGCTATCCGAAACTGTCGGACCACCCGGGCCATGTCAACACCGGTCTGGTCGATGCCGACGTGACGCGCGCCTTCATCGCTGCCGGCAGCCCGTTGAAGGCGGCGGACTTCACGCCGCCGGCCACCGACGTGGTGCGCCGCTGATGGCCGCGGGTGCCAGCCGCGACGACGACGCGCGCGCCCACGCACGCGTCGCACTGGCTTGTCTGGACTTGACGAGCTTGAACGACGACGACGATGCGCGTGCGATCGAAACGCTGTGCGCCAGGGCCGTGTCGAGCTTCGGCAACGTCGCCGCGGTCTGCGTCTGGCCGCGCTTCGTCGCGCAGGCGAGGGCGGCGCTGCCGCGTGACATCGCCGTCGCCGCGGTGGCGAACTTCCCCGCGGGCGCGCTCGACGAGCGCCTCGCGTTGGCCGACACGGAGGCCATCGTCGATGCAGGCGGCGACGAGGTCGATCTCGTGCTGCCGTGGCAGGCGATGCAGCAGGGCCGAGCCGACGAGGCCGCGCAACTCGTGGCGCGCGTGCGCGCCGCCTGTACCGGCGCGCGACTGAAGCTGATCGTCGAGTCGGGCGAACTGGCGTCGCCGCAAGCGCTGCAACAGGCCTGCCGGATCGGCCTCGATGCCGGCGTCGACTTCTTGAAGACCAGCACCGGCAAGACAGCGCATGGCGCCTCGCTGACGGCGGCGCGCGAGATGATGGGTGCGATCGCCGCGCATCGGCGCGGCGCGGCCGTCGGCTTTAAGGCCGCGGGCGGGATCCGCACCGTGGCCGATGCGGCGCGCTACATCACGCTCGCGCGCCAACTGCTGGGCCCAGGCGCCGCCAAGCCCGCGCGCTTGCGCTTCGGCGCCAGCGGGCTGCTCGACGACATCCTGCGCGTGCTGTCCGGCGGTGACGCGCCGGCAGCGGGCACGTCATCGGGCTACTGAGGCCATGACGCCGGCGGAGATCATCCGCACCAAGCGCGACGGGCGTTGGCTCGGCCAGGCGCAGATCGACGCCTTCGCGCGCGGCCTCGCCGATCGCTCGTGGAGCGAAGGGCAGGTGGCGGCGCTGGCGATGGCGGTGCTGCTCAGAGGCATGACCCACGCCGAAACCGCGGCGCTGACGCGCGCGATGACGCAATCGGGCACGGTGCTCGATTGGTCGCACGCCAGGCTCGACGGACCGATCGTCGACAAGCATTCCACCGGCGGCGTCGGCGACAAGGTCAGCTTGATGCTGGCGCCGATCGTCGCCGCCTGCGGCGGCATCGTGCCGATGATTTCGGGCCGCGGCCTGGGCCACACCGGCGGCACGCTCGACAAGATGCAGAGCCTGGCCGGCTACGACGTGGCGCCGTCGCGAGCGCTGTTGACGCGCGTGCTGCGTGAGGCAGGCTGCGCCATCGTCGGCGCGAGTGCGCGTGTCGCGCCGGCCGACCGGCGGCTGTACGCGATCCGCGATGTCACAGCAACGGTGGAGTCGGTGCCCCTCATCACCGCCAGCATCCTGTCGAAGAAACTGGCGGCGGGCTTGCAGTTTCTGGTGATGGACGTCAAAGCCGGCAACGGCGCGTTCTGCACCACCAACGATGCGGCGCATGAGCTGGCCAACAGCATCGTGCAAGTGGCCGCCGGTGCGGGCCTGCCGACGCGCGCGCTGATCACCGACATGAACCAGGTCCTCGGCCGCACGGCAGGCAATGCGCTCGAGGTGCAGGAGGCGATCGACTTCCTCACCGGGCGCGGCCCGCGCGAGCCGCGCCTGGAGGCGGTGACGCTGGCCTTGTGCGGCGAGATGCTGGCGCTGTCGGGCCTGTGCGCCGATGCGAGCGTCGGCGCCGAACTGGGGCGTCGCGCTCTCGACAACGGCGCGGCAGCCGAGCGCTTCGCACGCATGGTGGCCGCGCTCGGCGGGCCACGCAATGTGCTCGGCGCGCGCTTTGCGGGATTGCCGAAGGCGCGCACCGTGCTGCCGCTGCCGTCTGCGGCGGACGGTGTGATCGCCGCGATCGACACGCGCGAGATCGGTCTGGCCGTGGTCGCGCTCGGTGGCGGCCGTCGTGTCGCCAGCGACGGCGTCGATGCACGGGTTGGCTTGTCGCACATCCTGCCGCTGGGCACGCGTGTCAGTGCCGGCGAGCCGCTGATGCAGGTGCATGCCTGCGACCGCGACGTCGCGCACGCGGCGATGGCGCGCATCCTGCAGGCGATTCGCCTCGCGCCGCGAGCGAGCGACGTCAGTCCCGTCGTCATCGAGCGCCTGTGAACAAAAAACGCGCGCCGGCGTCGCCGGCCGCGGCTCCTAGAATGGTCTGACATGCCCACCAGCCGACGTACCAGCCCCAAACCCGCCCCAGCCGGAGCTCCCAGCGGCATGCGCGTGCTCAAGAAGTACCCGAACCGGCGCCTCTACGACACGCAATCGAGCAGCTACATCACGCTGGCCGACGTCAAGCAGATGGTGCTCGCCGGCGAGGATTTCGAAGTCCGTGACGCCAAGGACAGCGCCGACCTGACGCGCAGCATCCTGCTGCAGATCATCCTCGAAGAGGAGAGCGGCGGCGTGCCGATGTTCTCCACCGACATGCTGGCGCAGATCATCCGCTTCTACGGCCATGCGATGCAGGGCGCGATGGGCGCGGTGCTCGAGCAGAACCTGAAGGCCGCGGCGCAGATGCAGGCCCAGTTGGCGCAGCAGGCCCTGGCCAACCCGGTGGCGTCCGTGCAAGGCCTGATGGGCACCTACCTCGAGCAGTCGAAGAACTACTTCGAGAAGATGCAGCAGCAGATGGGACCGGCCGGCGCGCTGTTCCCGGGGTTCGTACCGCCGAAGAAGTGAGGAGCGCCGCGCGGCTGCTCCGAAGGCGCTCGCTCCCCCTTGGGGGGACGCCGCGCAGCGCCTTGGGGTTACTGGAGTGATGTTGCGGGACAATCCCGCGCATGACTGAATCCGTTGCTGCCGTCGCACCCAAGGTCGGCTTCGTTTCTCTCGGCTGCCCCAAAGCGCTGACCGACTCCGAACTGATCCTCACCCAGCTCTCCGCCGAGGGCTACACGACGAGCAAGAGCTACGCCGGCGCCGACCTCGTCATCGTCAACACTTGCGGCTTCATCGACGATGCCGTCAAGGAAAGCTTGGACGCGATCGGCGAGGCGCTGGCCGCCAACGGCAAGGTCATCGTCACCGGCTGCCTCGGCGCCAAAGCGGGTGACGACGGCGGCAACCTGGTGCGATCGATGCATCCGAAGGTGTTGGCCGTCACCGGGCCGCATGCGACGCAGGAGGTGATGGATGCGGTGCATGTGCATCTGCCGAAGCCGCACGATCCGTTCACGGATCTGGTCCCCGCGCAAGGCATCAAGCTGACGCCGAAGCACTACGCCTACTTGAAGATCAGCGAAGGCTGCAATCACCGCTGCACCTTCTGCATCATCCCGTCGATGCGCGGCGATCTGGTGTCGCGGCCGATCGGCGATGTGCTGAACGAAGCGCAGCGGCTGTTCGAAGCGGGCGTGAAGGAGCTGCTCGTCGTCAGCCAGGACACGAGCGCCTACGGCGTCGATCTGAAGTACCGCACGGGCTTCTGGAACGGCGCGCCGGTGAAGACGCGCATGTTGGACCTGTGCGAGAAGTTGGGCGAGATCGCCGATGCGCATGGCGCCTGGGTGCGGCTGCACTATGTCTATCCCTACCCGCATGTCGATGACGTGCTGCCACTGATGGCGTCGGGTCGCGTGCTGCCGTACCTCGACGTGCCGTTCCAGCATTCGCATCCGGACGTGCTGAAGCGCATGAAGCGGCCGGCCAGCGGCGAGAAAAATTTAGAGCGCTTGCAGCGGTGGCGCGAACAATGCCCGGAACTCGTCGTGCGCAGCACCTTCATCGCAGGGTTTCCGGGCGAGACCGAGGCCGAGTTCGAACATCTGCTGCAGTTCGTCGCCGAAGCCGGCATCGACCGCGCGGGCTGCTTCGCCTACTCGCCGGTCAAGGGCGCGGCGGCCAACGCGCTGCCGGGCATGCTGCCGACTGAAGTTCGCGAAGAGCGGCGCGCGCGATTCATGGCGGCAGCAGAGGCTGCGTCGTCGGCGCGTTTGCAACGCCGCGTCGGCGCGACGATGCAGGTGCTGATCGACAGCGCGCCGGCACTCGGGCGCAAGGGCGGTGTGGGGCGCACGTATGCCGACGCGCCGGAGATCGACGGCACTGTGCGCTTGCTGCCGCCGGAAAAGGCGAGCAAGACGCTCAAGGTCGGCGAATTCATGCGCGCGAAGATCGTCGCCGCCGAGGGACACGACTTGATCGGAGTGGCGCTGTGACGGTGAACAAGAAGACGACGCAACTCATTCACCACCCGTACTCGGCGCCGAAAGGTTTTGCCTCTCCGGCCGTGCCGGTGCACAAAGGCTCGACCGTCTTTTTCGACAACGTCGCCGCCATGCGCTCGCGAACCTGGCTCGACCGCAGCGCCTACACCTACGGCCTGCACGGCACGCCGACGAGCTTCACGCTCGAGGAGCGCATCGCGACGCTGGAAGGCGGCAAGCACACGATGCTCGTCGCGAGCGGCCTGGCTGCGGTGACGATGGTCGACATCGCGCTGCTGAAGTCGGGCGACCAAGTGCTGCTGCCGCACAACGTGTACGCGCCGAACAAGACCTTCACGCGCACGGAGTTGGCGGCCTGGGACATCGGCCATGCGGTGTACGACGCAATGGACGTGGCTTCTTTGGCTGCGGCGATCACGCCGGCAACGAAGCTCGTCTGGCTCGAAGCTGCGGGCTCGGTGACGCTGGAGTTTCCCGACCTGCGCTCGTTGATCCGCGTCGTGCGCGAGCGTGCGCCACAAGCCGTGATCGCACTCGACAACACCTGGGGTGCTGGCATCGCGTTCGATGCGTTTGCGCTGGCGGACGGTGTCGGTGTGGACCTCACGGTCCACGCGCTCACCAAGTACCCGTCGGGCGGCGGCGACGTGCTGATGGGCTCCGTGACCTGCCGCGACGAGGCGCTGTACCGCGCGCTGGCACTGTCGCGCAGCCGCGTCGGCCATGGCGTCGGCAGCAACGATGTCGAGTTGGTGCTGCGCGCGTTGCCGTCGATGGCGCTGCGCTACGCGGCGCAGGATGCGGCGGGCCGCGCTTTCGCGGCATGGTGCCAGTCGCGCAACGAGTTCGTCCGTGTGCTGCACCCTGCATTGCGCGGCTCACCCGGCCATGAACATTGGGTGTCGCATTGCACGGCCGCCGCGGGGCTGGTGACGGTGGAGGTCGATCCGCGTTTCAACAGCGCGCAGACCGATGCCTTCGTCGATGCGCTGAAGCTGTTTCGCATCGGCTACAGCTGGGCCGGGCCAGTCAGCCTCGTCTTGCCTTACGACCCGAAGACGATCCGCGACAGCAAGTCGCCGTATCGCGGCACGCTGATCCGCTTTTGCATCGGCCTCGAGGCGATCGACGACCTGATCGCCGATGCAGAACAAGCCTCAACCGTTCTTGCCGCCTGAGACCTTGTGCCGCATCAAGCGGCCCTTCTCGCGCTCCCAATCCTTCTGCTTCTCGGTGTCGCGCTTGTCGTGCTGCGCCTTGCCCTTGGCCAGCGCGATCTGCGCCTTGACGTGGCCGCCCTTGAAGTGCAGGTCGAGCGGCACGAGCGTGAAGCCGCGCTGCTCGACCTTGCCGACGAGCCGCTTGATCTCTTCCTTGTGCATCAGCAGCTTCTTCGTCCGGTCGGGCTCTGGCAGCACATGCGTCGAGGCCGAACGCAGCGGGTTGATGCGGCAGCCGATCAGGTGCAGCTCGCCGTCGCGGATCAGCACGTAGCCGTCGGTGAGCTGCACCTGGCCGGCGCGGATGGCCTTGATCTCCCAGCCCGTGAGCACGACGCCGGCTTCGTAGGTCTCTTCGATGTGGTACTCGTGACGCGCGCGGCGGTTTTCGGCGATGGACATAATTCCACTCAGTATATGAAGCACGTCAAGCGCTCGGTCCTGCTGTGGTACTCGCCGCGCGAGATGTACGAGCTCGTCACCGCGGTCGAGGACTACCCGGTGTTCCTGCCGTGGTGTGCGCAGGCCGAGGTGGTCGAGCGCCACGACGACGGCATGACCGCACGCCTGACGCTTGCCAAAGGCGGCCTGCGCCATGCGTTCACCACGCGCAACCACCATCGCAACGGCCAGGAGGTGCGGGTGACGCTGGTCGATGGTCCGTTCTCCGAACTCGAAGGCATCTGGCAGTTCCTGCCGCTGACGCGCGGCGGTGCAGCGGGCGACGCCGACGCATCGGCGTGCCGCATCGAGTTCGACCTGCGCTACGCGTTCGCCAACACGCCGCTGGAGATCCTGATCAGTCCGGTGTTCGACCGCATCGCCAACACGCTGGTGGATTCCTTCGTGCTGCGCGCAGAGCAAGTGCATGGTCCACGTTGAAATCGTGTACAGCGCGGCGGCGCGGCAGGTTGATCTGGTGACACTCGCGTTGCCGATGGCGAGCACCGTGCGCGAGGCCCTCATGGTGAGCGGCTTGCTCGAACGGCACGGCCTGAACGTCGATGCCGTGCGCTGCGGCGTCTGGGGCCGGCGTTGCGGTCTGGCGCATGGGTTGCGTGATGGCGATCGCGTCGAGATCTACCGCTGCCTCACGGTCGATCCGAAAGAAGCACGCCGCCTTCGCTACAAGGGTCAGCGCAAAGAAAAACGCCCGGCGGGGCCGGGCGTTTAGCGAATCAAAAGAAGCCGATTACTTCTTCGGCTCTTCCTTCTTCATTTCGGGCTTGGCGGCCGGCTTGGCCTCGTCCTTCTTCATCGCCGCAGCGGAAGCAGCGCCGGAAGCGGCAGCGGCGGCCGGCTTGGCTTCGTCCTTCTTCATTTCCTTCGCGGCATGCGCAGCAGCGAAGCCGGAAGTGGCGAAAGCAGCAGCGAACAGGGCAGCCAGGAGCTTGTTCATATCAATACCTTTCGAAAGTTTGAAAATGCCCGCCTCCCATCCCATCGGGTTTGCAGGGCAGGCCGCCAACGCTGGCTCATCGGGCGCGGTTGACAGGGCCTAGAATTTCCCGTTCTCGAAAACCCTGCCCTCAAACCCCAGCCCAGGCTCACCATGTACCAGCACATCACCGTTCCCCAAGGCGGACAGAAGATCACGGTCAACAAGGACTATTCGCTCAACGTGCCCGACCAGCCGATCATTCCGTACATCGAGGGAGACGGCACCGGGCTGGACATCACGCCGGTGATGTTGAAGGTGGTCGATGCCGCCGTGGCCAAGGCTTACGGCGGCAAGAAGAAGATCCATTGGATGGAGGTCTACGCCGGCGAGAAGTCGACCAAGGTCTACGGCCCGGACGTCTGGCTGCCGGAAGAGACGCTGGCGGTCGTGAGGGAGTACGTGGTCTCGATCAAGGGTCCGCTGACGACGCCGGTCGGCGGCGGCATCCGCTCGCTGAACGTGGCGTTGCGACAAGAGTTGGACCTTTACGTTTGCTTGCGCCCGATCCAGTACTTCAAGGGCGTGCCGTCACCGGTGAAGGAGCCCGAGAAGACCAATATGGTCATCTTCCGCGAGAACTCGGAAGACATCTACGCCGGCATCGAGTACCAGGCCGAGAGCGACAAGGCGAGGAAGGTGATCGACTTCCTGATCAAGGAGATGGGCGTCACCAAGATCCGCTTCCCCGACACCTCGGGCATCGGCATCAAGCCGGTCAGCCGCGAAGGCACCGAGCGTCTCGTGCGCAAGGCCATCCAGTACACGATCGACAACGACAAGCCCAACATGACGCTGGTCCACAAGGGCAACATCATGAAGTACACGGAAGGCGGTTTCCGCGACTGGGGCTACGCGCTGGCGCAGAAGGAGTTCGGCGCGGTGCCGATCGACGGCGGCCCGTGGTGCAAGTTCAAGAATCCGCGGACCGGCAAGGACATCGTCGTCAAGGACGTCATCGCCGACGCGTTCCTGCAGCAGATCCTGCTGCGCCCGGCCGAGTACTCGGTGATCGCCACGTTGAACCTCAACGGCGACTACATCTCCGATGCGCTGGCGGCGCAAGTGGGCGGCATCGGCATCGCGCCGGGCGCAAACCTCTCCGACTCCGTGGCGATGTTCGAAGCCACACACGGCACCGCGCCCAAGTACGCCGGCAAGGACTACGTCAACCCGGGCTCCGAGATCCTCTCGGCCGAGATGATGTTGCGCCACATGGGCTGGACCGAGGCCGCTGACCTGATCATCTCGTCGATGGAAAAGTCGATCGCCAGCAAGAGGGTGACGTACGACTTCGCGCGGCTGATGGAAGGGGCGACGCAGGTGTCGTGCTCGGGGTTCGGCGCCGTGATGATCGAGCACATGTGAAGCGGTTTGCAGGCGTCCAGCGACGCCGCGGGGGCTGACGTGCTGCGGGCGCTGACGCCACGACGCCGCCCGACGACATCACACTGTCAAATGCTGCCCAGACACTTGTTGCGCCCGAACTGCGGGCTGCTTTCAAGGAGTTGCCATGGGCCGTCCGTCACGCGTCAAACCCCTGCCTCGCGGCACCAACCGTCGCGGTTTCTTCACCAAGAGTGGCTCGGCTGCGGTGGCGCTGGCGTCGGCGCCGATTCTGTCGCTGGCGCACGAAGACCGTGACAGCGATGAGAACGAGGACCGCAACGGCGGCGCGCGCTTCGAGCACGGCGTGGCCAGTGGCGATCCGCAGCGCCACCGCGTCATCCTGTGGACGCGTGTCACGCCCGGCGAGCGGCCGCGCGCGGTGGTCGTGCGCTACGTCGTCGCGCTAGACCCGCACTTGCGCCATGTGGTCGATCGCGGCGTGCTGCGCACCGGGCCGGAGCGCGACTACACGGTCAAGCTCGATGCCGATGGCCTGTCTCCCGGCACCACGTACTACTACCGCTTTCACTGCCGCGGCGCTGCTTCGCCGATCGGTCGCACGCGCACGCTGCCGGCCGGCGCGACGCCGCGCCTGCGGCTGGCGGTGGTGAGTTGCTCGAACCATGCTGCCGGCTACTTCAACGCCTACCGCCGCATCGCTGAGCGCGCCGATCTGGACGCGGTGCTGCACCTCGGTGACTATCTCTACGAGTACGGCATCAACCAGTACGGCAGCGTGCGCGCGCCCGAGCCGGCGAACGAAATGATCACGCTCGGCGACTACCGCGCGCGCCACGCGCAGTACAAGCGCGATGCCGACTCGCAGGCGATGCACCGCCAGCATCCGTTGATCGCCATCTGGGACGACCACGAGATCACCAACGACTCGTGGGTCGGCGGCGCGCAGAACCACACCGAAGGCGCCGAAGGGTCGTGGGCCGAGCGCGTCAACGTCGGCCTGCAGGCCTACTACGAGTGGATGCCGATCCGCACCGTCGATCGCAGCGACCGCCGGCGCAACCAGCGCGCCTTTCGCTTCGGCGACCTGATGGATCTCAGCATGCTCGAAGAGCGCCTGTCCGCGCGCTCGAAGCAACTGCCGGCCACGATCGCCGTGCCCGGCCTGGGCAACGTCTTCGCGCAAGCCGGTGAGTTCAACGATCCGGCGCGCACGCTGCTCGGCCCGGACCAGGAGGCCTGGCTGGCACAGCGGCTGCGCAACGCCCAGACGCGGTGGAAGTTCATCGGCCAGGGCGTCATGTTCGCGCAGTTGAAGGCGCAGGCAGCGCCGCTGGCGGCCGGCGGCGGCCTGTTCTTCAACAGCGACCAGTGGGACGGCTACCAGCCGGCGCGTGACCGTCTGTATGCCGTGTGGAAGGGCGACGCCGACAACGCACCGGTGCCCAACTGCATCGTGCTGACGGGCGACATCCACAGCTCCTGGGCGGCCGACCTGTCGCAGGACCCCAACAACCCGGACCCGGCCAGCGGCGGCTACAACGCCGCCAGCGGCGAAGGCTCGCGGGCAGTGGAGTTCGTCGGCACGTCGGTCAGCTCGCCTGGCCTGGACGACCCCACCGGCTCGACGGCGGCGTTTCTGCGCAGCGTCAACCCGCACTTCAAGTACATCGACCTCAACCAGCGCGGCTACATGCTGCTCGACGTGACGCGCCAGCGTGCCGTCTGCGAGTGGTGGTACGTGGACACGGTGGCCAGCATCAGCAACATCCAGACC
>JANNJX010000445.1:0-8798 GCA_031396005.1 Burkholderiales bacterium | reverse complement strand
GGACTGGGCCCGTGCGGCCGGCATCGTTGCGCCGGTCATCGGCGCTCGTGACTATCGTGCGCTGAAGCCCGCCCGCGCCGCAGCGCACCGCTGAGCTTGCGGGCAGCCTATCTCGACGCTGCCGACGCCGGCACGGGCGGCGTTGGCTGCGTCGGCGCCGTGGGCATGGAGGAAGCCGGCGGGGCCACGGGCGCAGGCGTGGTCGGCACGACGACACCCGGCCCGATCGGGATGTCTTGCGTCGCCGTCACGCTGGTGACGAAGTAGCGCGTCTCGCCGAAGCAGCTCGTCGGCAGCCCGACTTTTTCTTCGTAGTGCAGCGTCACGCGCTTGCCGGTGGCGGCGGCGACTTCTTTGGCCACGGTGTCGTTGTGGACGGTGAAGTAGAACTTTTCCACCGAACTGCCGGGCAGCGACACGAGCGCAAGCTCGCCCTCCCACGTCTTGCACACCCAGCCCTTGTGCGAGAACTTCTGCACCCAGCCGGCGCGCTCGCCACTCGAATAGCTCCATTGCAGCGCCAGCCAGAAGTAGGCGGCAGCAAGCAACACCACGGCGAGCAGGGCGGCGAGAAAGCGGATCAGCATGGGCGGCAACGCAATGGGTCGGACAAGCACGCATCGTCGCACACCGCAGCCGTGGCTACGATGCGCGACTGTTCGTCGAAGAGGTTGTCGCCATGCTCCGCCGCTCGCTACTCACCGTCGCACTCGCTTTGTCGCTGCCCGCGTTGGCGCAAAGCACCTGGCCAACCAAACCGGTGAAGATCGTCGTGCCGACAGGCCCCGGCAGCTCGCTCGACCTGATCGTGCGCGCGATGAGCGAGAAGCTCGCCGCGCGCTGGAGTCAGCCGGTCGTCGTCGAGAACAAGCCCGGCGCCGGCGGCATGCTCGGCATGGACGTGGTCGCCAAGGCGACCGACGCGCACACGCTGGGCATCGGCTTCAACGGGCCGATCGCGTTCGCGCCCTTCCTCTACCGCAAGATGCCGTACGACCCGGGCAAGGAGTTGCTGCCGGTAGTGATGACGACGTCGCAACCGAACGTGCTCGCCGTCAACGCCGAGAAGGTGCCGGCGAAAACGGTGGCCGAGTTCGTGACCTGGGCCAAGGCGCAGGGCGGCAAGGTGAACTACTCATCGCTCGGCAACGGCAGCTCGGCGCATCTGACGATGGAGTTGTTTCTCGCCGAAAGCGGCGTCAAGGCCACGCACATTCCGTTCAACGGCTCGCCGCCCGCGGCGATGGCCGTGGCGCAGGGCGAGGCCGATGCCACCTTCATGGTCGCGCCGGCGCTGCTGCCGCATGTGAAGAACAACAAGGTGCGGCTGCTCGCCGTCAGCGCGAACGAGCGGCCGGAGTCGTTGAAGGACGTGCCGACGCTGGCCGCTTCCGGCTACCCGAACGTCGAGTCGCTGGCCTGGAACGGCCTGTTCGCCTCGCCCGGCACGCCGGACGCGGTGGTCTCGCGCATCAACGCCGACGTCAACGAGGTGTTGAGGGACCCGGCGGTGAAGAGCGCGCTCGATGCGCAAGGCCTGACCGTGGTCGGCGGCAGTGCGGCCGAGTTCAGGCGCGTCATCGACGGCGACGTGAAGCGATGGGGGCCGGTGATCGACAAATTGGGCATCAAGCTGGATTGACACCCGCCAGCAGCGCCGCGTTGCCGCCGGCCGCCGCGGTGTTGACGGTCAACGTTTGTTCCGCGGCCAGGCGATGCAGCGTGGTGCTCTGGTCGCCGACGAACAGCGGCACGATCGCCCCGCGGCGCGCCGCCAGCCGCGGGCGCAACGCGGCGGCAAACCCGGCTTCGGCGATGACGCCATGCACGCGGTCGTCGGCGGCGACTGCGGCCGCCGCTGCGTCGAACGGTGCGTCGAGCAGTTGCGCTGCGCCCTCGGGCAGTGCACCGGCGCGCCGCCAATAGACGAGCACGCCCTCGGCTTGTTCACGTGCTGCGGGCGGCAGCACGATCAGCAGCCTGTTGCCGGCCGCCAGCGCCGCCTGCCACTGCGTTTGCGTCGCCGCATCGGCGGACGTGGCGATGCTGGCGACGACGCCACGGCCGTGCAGGCGCAACTCGTTGCGCTCGCCGGTCGGGCCGGGCAGGGTCTGCATTGCGAGCTGCTTTCGCGCATGCACGGCCAGCGCCGACGCGCGCACAGCGTTGAGCCACGTGCAGCGTTCATCGAGCGTGGCCTCGTTCCAGGCGCTGGCGTGAGCGCATGCGAGGGCCGCGTCAAGCGGAGCCGGCAGCGCATCGGCCAACGTCAACGGCGCAACGGTCGGCGAAACCGCCGCCGCAAAGCGCATCAGGTAATGCGGCCCGCCAGCCTTGGGCCCCGTGCCGGACAAGCCCTCACCGCCGAACGGCTGCACGCCGACCACCGCGCCGATGACGTTGCGGTTGACGTAGACGTTGCCGACGCGCGCCCGGTCGGCAATGCGCTCGGCGCGGCTGTCGATGCGCGTCTGCACGCCCAGGGTCAGGCCGTAGCCGAGCGCGTTGATGCGATCGATCAGCACATCGACATCGCCCGACCAGCGCACGATGTGCAGCACCGGGCCGAAGACTTCTTCTTTGAGGTCTTCGATGCGGGCCAGTTCGAAGGCGATCGGCACCTGGTGCGTCGGCCCCGCGGCGCCGCGCGGGCTCGCGGCGACGAGCTTGGCGCTGCGCAGCAGGCGCTCGACATGGCGCGCGATGCCGGCGTGGGCTTCGGCGTCGATCAGCGGGCCGACGTCGGTGGCAAGTTCTGCCGCGTCGCCGAGACGCAGTTCGGCCATCGCGCCGGCGATCATTTCGATCACGCTGTCGGCGATGCTGTCTTGCACGCACAGCAAGCGCAGCGCCGAGCAACGCTGGCCGGCCGAGCGGAAGGCGCTCTGCACGACCGCATCGACGACCTGCTCGGGCAGCGCGGTGCTGTCGACGATCATCGCGTTCAGGCCGCCGGTCTCGGCGATCAGCGGGCGCAGCGGGTCGCCCGAGGTGGCGAGCGTGCGGTTGATGATCTGCGCCACCGGCGTGCTGCCGGTGAAGGCCACGCCGGCGGTGTGTTCGTGCGCGACGAGCGCGGCGCCGACGACTTCGCCCGCGCCGTGCAGCAGCGCCAGCGCGTCGCGCGGCACGCCGGCCGCGTGCAGCAGTTCGACGCAGCGCAACGCGACGAACGGCGTCTGCTCGGCGGGTTTGGCGGCGACGCTGTTGCCCGCGGCGAGCGCTGCCGTCACTTGGCCGGCGAAGATCGCCAACGGAAAATTCCACGGGCTGATGCAGACGAAGACGCCGCGGCCTTGCGGTGCGTGCTGCTCGGCCTGGTTGGCGTAGTAGCGCAAGAAGTCCACCGCCTCGCGCACCTCGGCCACGCAGTCGCCGAGCGTCTTGTGCGCCTCTTTCACCAGCAGTCCGCAGAACTCGGCCAGGCGCGCGTCGAGCGCGTCGGCGGCGCGGCGCAGGATCGCGGCGCGCTGTGGCGGCGGCGTCGCGTTCCACGGCGCGAAGCCTTGCGACAAGCGCTGCATCGCAGCGCTCACGTCGGCGGCGGTCGCTTCGGGCACTGCGGCAACGCGCGCGGCGGCGATGGCTTCATCCAACGGCGCACGCTCTTGCAGGCAGGCCAGATCGGCGCCGGTCGAGTTCGGCCGCGAGTCTTGCGGCACGGCGTACAGTTCGCGCGGCAGCGGCAGCGCTCGGCTGGCGATGCGCGACAGCGGCGAGGCCAGCAATTGCGCGGGGGGCACGTCGTCGTCGGCCAGTTGGTGCACGAACGACGAGTTGGCGCCGTTCTCGAGCAGCCGGCGCACGAGGTAGGCCAGCAGATCGCGATGCTCGCCGACTGGCGCGTAGATGCGCAGCGGCAGCGTCGGGTTCGACGCCAGCACCTCGCGGAACACGCCTTCGCCCATGCCGTGCAAGCGCTGAAATTCGTAGCGAGCGTTTGCCTCTGCGGCCATCTGCGCAATCGCCGCGATCGTCGCCGCGTTGTGGCTGGCGAACTGCGGGTAGATCACATCCGCATGGCCGATCAGCGCGCGCGCACAGGCCAGGTACGCAACGTCGGTGTGCTGCTTGTGCGTGAACACCGGGTAAGCGGCCAAGCCTTGCTCCTGCGCACGCTTGATTTCGCCGTCCCAGTACGCGCCTTTAACCAGACGCACCATGAACTGCAAATGATGCGCGCGGGCAATGCGCGCGACTTCGTTGACGACCTCGAGCGCGCGCGTCTGGTACGCCTGGATCGCCAGGCCAAAACCGCGCCAGCGCGGATGTTCTTGGGCGATGCGCGCGGCGAGCGGCTCGAAGACATCGAGCGAGAGTTCGAGCCGGTCGCTCTCTTCGGCGTCGATCGTCAGGTTCATGTCGGCGCGCGCGGCGGCGTCGATCAGCGTCCAGACGCGCGGCACCAGCTCGGCGAAGACGCGCACGCGTTGTGCGTCTTCGTAGCGCGAGAAGAGGGCAGAGAGTTTGATCGAAATGCCGTCGGTGTGTTCGGGGCCATCGCCTCGCGGTCCTTTGGCGATCGCCGCAATCGCGTTCTGGTACGACGCCAGATAGCGCTGGGCGTCGCGCTCGGTGCGTGCGCCTTCGCCGAGCATGTCGTAGGAAAAGCGCAGCGTCGGCTGCGCACGGCGCGCCGATTGCGCTTCTGCCATCGCCTCGCCGATGTGCCGGCCGAGCACGAACTGGCGGCCGAGCAACTGGATCGCGCGTACCGTCGTCGCGACCACGGTCTTGCTGCCCAGGCGTGACAGCAGCCCGCCGCTGGCTTCTTCATGCGGCAGAAAATTCTTCGACAACGCGATCGCCGTGCTCGACAGGCTGGCCAGCATGCGGTGCGGGCCGCCTTCCACGGCATCGCTGAAGTCGGCGCGGCCGAGCTGGTCGGCGGTCAACGCGATGGCAGTCTGCGCATCGGGCACCCGCAGCAGCGCTTCGGCCAGCCGCATCAGCGCCAGCCCCTCGGCGCTGGTGATCGGGTACTCGCGCAGCAGCGACTCCATCGCCCAGAACGGCGCCGGCGACGAGCGCACGCCTTCGACCCACGGCGTGGCGCTGGCCATCACGGCCGGCCAGTCGAGGCCCTGCAACGACGCCAGCGCGGCATCGACGACGGCGGCTTCGTCACGGTACGGATAGGGCAGGCGGGGCGTTGTCATCGATCACCTCGTTGGCGTTGGATCGCAAGCGTAGCGGCGGGCGCGCCGAATGTTGTTCGGTCGTGAACGCTGTTCGTGGTGAAGAATGCAGTCATGCCCGCCGGCGCGCCCTACCCGCTCGACACCATCGACCGCCGCATCCTGCGCGAATTGCAGGCCGACGGCCGCATCACCAACCTCAAACTCGCCGAGGCGGTGCACCTGTCGCCAACGGCGGTGCTGGAACGCGTGAAGCGGCTGACACGCGACGGCGTGATCCTCGGCTACGAGGCGCGGCTGAACCCCGCGCTGCTCGGCGCCGGGCTGCTGGTCTTCATCGAGGTCCTGCTCGACCGCACGCTGCCCGACGTGCTGAGCAACTTCGGCGCGGCGGTGCAGGTGCGGCCGGAAATCCTCGAATGCCACCTGGTGGCCGGCGGCTTCGACTACCTGCTCAAGACCCGCGTCGCCGACATGGCGGCCTACCGCGCGCTGCTCGGCGACAGCATCTGGTCGCTGCCCGGCGTGCGCGAGACGCGCACGTACGCCGTCATGGAAGAGGTCAAGAACCGCACCGATCTGCCCTTGTGAAGGTGTGTGAGGACCGGGTTATCGTTCGGCGCGCGCGGTGCGCAGTCAACCCATGCTGCCCATCCGCGCTGAACTCTTCGAGGAGTACCGATGCCGAACGAGAAGCTGATTTGCCACGCCAGCGCGCTGCGCCCGTTGGCGGCCTGGAGCACCGCCTGCTTGCTGGCGGCATGCGGCGGCGGTGGGGGCGGGGGCGGCGGTGGCACCGACGCGGTCAACGTCACCATCGGCGGCACTGTGGAGTACGAGTCGGTGCCGCACAATCTCGGCACCGGGGCCTTGAACTACGGCGCGGCCACGTTCCGCCCGATCCGCCAGGCCACCGTGCAGCTCATCGACGGCGCCGGCGCCGAGCTCGGCCGCACGGTGACGAACGACAGCGGGGCCTACAGCCTGACCGTTGCCAATCCGAACGCCGCCGTGCGCGTGCGCGTGCGGGCCGAGAGCATGCGCAGCGGCGCCAGCGGCGGCGCGTTGGACGTTCGTGTGCTCGACAACACCAGCGGCAACGCCCTATACGTGCTTGACTCCGCCGGCTTCACGCCCGCCACCAACGAATCGCGCAACCTGCGCGCGGCCTCGGGCTGGAGCGGCAGCAGCTACACCGGCACGCGCACCGCAGCGCCGTTCGCCGTGCTCGACGTGGCGGTCAGCACGACGCAGAAGATCCTCAGCGTGTCGCCGAACCAGAACTTTCCGGCGCTGCGCATGTTCTGGAGCGCCAACAACCTGCCGGCCGGCGGCGAGAGCGAAGCCGATTGGGCACAGGGCCAGATCGGCACCTCGTTCTACACCTTCGACAGCGCCAACGGCCACCGCCTGTTCCTCCTCGGCGCGGCCGACACCGACACCGACGAATACGACAGTCACGTCGTCGCGCACGAGTGGGGGCACTACCTCCAGAGCGCGCTGTCGCGCGATGACAGCGTCGGCGGCGACCACGGCCCGGACGACAAGCTCGACATGCGCGTGGCGTTTTCGGAAGGATGGGGCAATGCCTGGTCGGGCATCGCGCTCGGCGATCCGCGCTACGCCGACTCGTTGGATGCCGGACAGGCGCGGGGCTTCGTCATCGATGTCTCGCAGGCGCCGACCAGCAACCGCGGCTGGTTCTCGGAAGCCAGCGTGCAGTACCTGCTGTGGCAGTACGCGCAGACGCAGGCCGCAGGCTTCGGCGCGATGTTCGAAGTCCTCGTCGGGCCACTGCGCACGAGCAGCGCGCTGGTGGGCATCCACCAGTTCTCGGCCCTGCTCAAAGCCGCGCGGCCGGCGGCGGCGGGATCGATCGATGCGTTGCTCGCCGGCCAGCTCATCACCGTCAACGACGGCCTGGGCAGCGGCGAAACGAACGACGGCGGCGGCGCCGTGGTGCTGCCGATCTACGGCGCCTACAGCAGCGGCAGCCAGACGATCTGCGTCAACGACAACGCCGGCCGGCCGAACAAGCTCGGCAATTTCGTCTACCGGCGCTTCACCGCGAGCGGCCCCCGCACGCTCAGCCTGACCGCTGCCGGCGGCGTGACGGGCAGCGACCCGGACCTGCTGCTCGTGCGCGCCGACGGCACGAGCCAGACGTTCGACGGCGCCGTCGACGGCAGCGAGACCGCCACCACCACCTTGCCCGCCGGCACGCACACGGTCGTGCTGTACGACTTCAACCTCAGTGGCAGCGCCAGCGCCGTCGGCCAGCGTTGTTTCAACTTCAGCGTGCAGTGAAGGACCCCGCCATGATCAAGACCACCTCGTTCGGCATGGCGGCTGCGGCCCTGTCGATCGCCGCCACGTCGGCCCTGGCCTCAGCCGCCGATGAGACCGTGGCACGCAAACCGGCGCCGGCGCCGACGAGCGTTGCAGTGCTGATGAAACGCGCGCCGATGAAAGCCAACGGCACCGGCCTCGTGCTGCGCTACGCCACGCCCGACACGATCAAGGCCGGGCAGGCGACACCGCTGCGCATCGAGTTGAGCGGCGCCAGCAGCGAGGGCGCGAGCGTCGAGCTGCGTGCCAGCAGCCCCGACATCGTGGTCACGCAGGACGGTCGCGCCGTGCAGGGCCCGATCGCGCTGGCTCGCGGCGCCACGCACAGGATCGACCTGCTGGTCACTGCGCCGGCCGACGGTGCGCATCACCTGACGGTGGTCATGTCGCAAGGAGGCCGCGTGGCGGTGTCGGCCGTGGCGCTCGTCGTCGGCAACGGCGCGGTCGTGCGCAAGACGGAGGGCAAGGTCGAGACGACGCCCAGCGGCGAGCGCGTGATCTCGATGCCGGCGAAGTAGCTAAGCCGCCGGCCGCGAACCGAAGATCGCGCTGCCGACGCGCACCATCGTTGCGCCTGCGGCGATCGCGGCTTCGAGGTCGGCGCTCATGCCCATCGACAGCGTGTCGAGCGCCAGGCCCTGAGAGCGCAGCGTCTCGAGCAGCTCGCGCAGGCGGCGGTGCGGCGCGCGCTGCGCTTCAATGCCCTGTGCCGGGTCCACCGGTTCGGGGATCGACATCAGGCCGCGCAGGCGCAACCGCGGCAGCGCTGAAACGGCCTGCGCGAGCGCCAGCACATCGGCCGGCGCGACGCCGGCTTTGCTCGCCTCGCCATTGACGTTGACCTGCACGCAGACTTGCAACGGCAACAAGTGCGCCGGCCGCTGTTCTGACAAACGCTGCGCAATCTTCAGCCGATCGATCGTGTGCACCCAATCGAACGCAGACGCCACCTCGCGCGTCTTGTTGCTCTGCAGTGGCCCGATCAGGTGCCATTCGATGTCGGCTCGCAGGTCGGCCAGCGCACGGGTCTTGGCCAGCGCCTCCTGGACATAGTTCTCGCCGAACGCGCGCTGACCGGCCGCATGCGCCTGTCGCACCACATCGGCGCCGAAGGTCTTGCTCACCGCCAACAGCGTGACGCTTTGCACGGGACGCTCGGCGAGAGTGCAAGCGTCGCCGATGCGCTGTCGGAGTTGTTGTAACTTGAGCTCGATGCTCGCCATAATGGTTTGAGACTACTTCATCAAGAAACGACGCGCTCGCATGGACATCACCCAGCTGCTGGCCTTCTCGGTCAAGAACAAGGCCTCC
>JANNJX010000441.1:0-2202 GCA_031396005.1 Burkholderiales bacterium | reverse complement strand
GCAGCGTCAACGGCGTGGGCGGCGGCACCCGGCGCAACCGGCAATCTCGTGCAGGTGGCCGAGTCGCGCAGCGTCGCCGACTACGACCTCGGCTACCGCGACGGCTACAACAACCTGCCCAGCCGCTACCAGGACCGCCAGCGCCCGGACTATACCGAAGGCTTTCGCGTCGGCCAGGCGCGGCGCCAGGCCACGGGTGCGGCGGCGCCGGCATCCGACGACTACGTGCGCGGCTACGGCGACGGCCTGAACGGCAAGGAGCGTCGTGAGCGCGACGGCGCCTATCGCGACGGCCACCGCGCCGGGCGCGCACAGCACGAAGCCAACACTGACCGCGCCGACGGCCGCGACTACGCCCGCGGCTACCGCGACGGCTACAACCGCTTTCGCGAGCGCGCGGCCGTGCCGTCCGGCAACCGGGCCTATGCCGCGGGCTTTCGCGCCGGGCAGGCCAACCACACCACGCTGGTTGCCGGCGGCGCGCAGCCCCTGCCGCCGGTGACAGCCCTGCCGCCGCCCGGGCAAGGTGGGGATGTGGTCGGCCGTCCTGCGATGGCGCTAGACCGCGACATGAAGGCGCTCGGCTTCGAGTTGCTCGCCCGGGCCAAGAAAGGCAAGGTCGAGTTCACGACTTGGCAATCGCGCTCGCAGAACAAGTGTTTGCGCATCACGGCGTACGACGGCAAGGTGCAGCAGGTGGTCGACGTCGACAACACCAACTGCACGTAGCGGCCCGGCCCGGGCAGCGGTCGGTGACGGCGAAGCGACATCAAACCGCCGCGTGTGCCATCGCCTGTCCCATGCGGATCGAGCCTTCGGGCCGCCACGACGGGTCGAACGCGAGCGGCCCTGTCGGCAGCAGCAACACCACGGTCGAGCCGAGCAAGAAGCGGCCCATCTCGTCGCCCTGCTTCAACACGACCGCCTGCTCGCCTTCATAACGCCAGTCGCGCACGGCGCCGGGTCGCGGCGGGTTGACGATGCCGTGCCAGACGGTGGCCATGCTGCCGACGATGGTGGCGCCGACCAGCACGACGGCGAACGGCCCACGCGCGCCGTCGAAGACGCAAACCACGCGCTCGTTGCGCGCGAACAGCCCGGGCACGCCGCGCGCCGTCGTCGGGTTGTCCGAGAACAGATCGCCCGGCACATGGATCATGCGCCGCAGCGTGCCACCGCACGGCATGTGGATGCGGTGGTAGTCCTTCGGGCTCAGGTAGAGCGTGGCGAACCAGCCGCCGAGCAACGGCCGCGCCAGGTCGGCATCGCCGCCGAGCAGCGCCTGCACGGTGAAGGTGTGGCCCTTGGCTTGCAGGATGGCGTCGCCGTCGATCGCGCCGAACTGGCTGATCGCGCCGTCGACCGGGCTCACGCAATCGGCGCCGGCGAGCGGACGCACACCCGGGGCGAGGGCGCGGGTGAAGAAGTCGTTGAAGGTGGCGTAAGCGGCGGGGTCGGGGTTCGCCGCTTCGGTCATGTCGACGCGGTAGCGGTCGATGAACCAGCGGATCAGTCGTGTCGTCAATGCGCCGCCGCGCGCGCGCGCGATCTCGCCGGCCAGCAGCGTCAGCGCCTGCTTGGGCAGCAGGTATTGCGGCAGGACCGCCATGCGGTCCGAGACCCAAGGACCCAAGGTGTCATCGCTCATCAACGCAGGCCAGCGCCGGGCCGCTCGCCAGCGGCCTGCACTCCCCTCGGGGGACGCGAGCGAAGCGAGCCAGGGGTGATCATCTCAGCGCTGGAAGTTCTCGCAAGGCCCTGATCGCGCCGTGGCCGATCGCGGCGCCGAAGCGTTTTGCAAAGCGCTCGGCGAGGTTGTCGTGCGTCGTGTAGTCGATGATCTCTTCGGCCTTGATGACTTCACGGGCGATGAAGTCGAGGTTGCCGACCTTGTCGGCCAGGCCGAGCCGGATCGCTTCTTCGCCGTTCCAGAACAGGCCGGAGAACATCTCCTTGCTCTCTTTCAACTTTGTGCCGCGGCCGGCTTTCACCACGTCGATGAACTGCAGGTGGATCTGTTCGATCATCGCCTTGGCATAAGCAGTGTGCTTTTCGTTTTGCGGCGAGAACGGATCGAGCATGCCCTTGTTCTCGCCGGCGGTGAGCAGGCGGCGCTCGACGCCGAGCTTTTCCATCGTGCCGGTGAAGCCGAAGCCGTCCATCAGCACGCCGATCGAGCCGACCAGGCTGGCCTTGTCGACG
>JANNJX010000434.1:0-6599 GCA_031396005.1 Burkholderiales bacterium | reverse complement strand
GCGACAGCGTGGCCCGCCGCGCCGTGCCGTCTTCGAAGCGGCCGTAGGTGGTGTCTGTCGCCGCCGTCGCGCCGGCCACGCGCGCGACCACGCGCAAGGCCTCGCTGGCCATCATCGACGGTTCGAGCGCGCCGTCGATCACCAACAGGTTGCGCGGGCTGTTGCCCGGCGTGTCGGCGCCGATGCTGGGTGCGAACAGCGACACACCGACGACGGCCTCGACATCGTCATGCACCTGTGCGTGGCGGACGACGATGTCCGACGCCATCGAGTGGCCGACCACTGCATAGCGCCCGTTGCCGCCCGCGGCGCGCGCCAGGCCGCCGGCGAACGCACCCATCTGCACCATCGACGCGAGCAGGGTGCGCTGACTCTCGTCCTGATCGGCCAGACCGCCGCGCATCGGTGTGCTGTTGCGGCCGTGGCCGGGGAAGTCGAAGGTGATGGCGACGAAGCCGTTGCGGGCCAGCGTCAGCGCGAACGGCTGCATCAACTGCTGCGAGCCGGCGAAGCCATGCGCGATGAGGACCACCGGCGCACGGCCTGCACTCGCCGCGGGCCGGAACACCGTCACCGGCGTCGTGCCCAGGCTTTGCGTGCTGACGACAACACCCTGCGCCGCCCGTTCGAGCTGCCACACCGCGACACCGAGCGCGCCGAGGGCGAGCAGACCTGTCAGCCACGGCAGCCAGCGCCGGAATACGCCGCGCGTCATGCGCGCGCGGTGCCGCAGGCGGTGCTGTTGGTGAGCGCGTGGGGTAAGCGTGGGGCCTGCATGCATCTATTCTGGCGTGAGCCGCGCGCTCACTAAGATCGGCCGATCGCCATCCATGCCGAGCCCTGCTCCAAAGACGTCATGACGCAAGCCCAAGCCATTGTCTTTGACGCGCCGCTGGTGCTCTCCGTGAAGCGCCCCGAACTCAAATCCTTCGAGGCTGCTGACCTCGAGGTCGAGGTCAGCTTCAGCGGCATCAGCACCGGCACCGAGCGGCTGTTGTGGGATGGCACGATGCCGCCGTTTCCCGGCCTCGGCTATCCGCTGGTGCCCGGCTACGAGACCGTGGGCACCGTGGTCCGCGTGGGCAACGCCGAAGCGATCGGTGTTGGCGACACGGTTTTCATTCCCGGCTCGTACAGCTTCCAGGGCGTGCGCAACATCTTCGGCGGCGCCGGCGCGCGCCTCGTCGTGCCGCATGAGCGCGTGGTGCGCGTGCAGCCCGAGTTGGGGCCCAAGGCGGTGCTATTGGCCTTGGCGGCGACGTGCTATCACACGCTGTCGCTGGGCGGGCAACGCCAGCCGATCGTCGCGCCGGAGCTGATCGTTGGCCACGGCGTCATGGGCCGCTTGCTGGCGCGCATCACGCTCGCGCTCGGCCTGCCTGCGCCCACCGTCTGGGAAACGCAGCCGTTGCGGCGCGAGGGCGGCAGCGGCTACACGGTGACACCGCCCGACGATGACCCGCGCAAAAACTACGGCGCCATCTACGACGTGAGCGGCGACAGCAGCCTGCTCAACACCTTGATCTCGCGCCTGGCCCCCGGCGGCGAAGTCGTGCTGGCGGGTTTCTACAAGCAAGACCTCAGCTTTGCCTTTGCGCCGGCCTTCATGCGCGAGGCGCAGATTCGCGTTGCCGCGCAGTGGAAGAAGCACGATCTGCTGGCCGTGACGGCGCTGGTGCAGAGCGGCGCGCTCTCGCTCGACGGGCTGATCACGCACACGCACAGCCCAGCACAGGCTCGCCAAGCCTACGAGGTGGCGTTCGGCGACCCGCAGTGCCTGAAGATGATGATCGACTGGCGCAGCTGATGCGGCTGACTCAGCGCGTGTTTCAAGCGGGCGGTTCGAGCGCTCTGATCCGCTTCCACAGGATAGGTTTCTAATCTCGATCGCACAAGAATCCGTTCGGGCTGAGCCTGTCGAAGCCCTCGCGCGATTGACCCACAAGGAGAGAACCCCATGAACGACGAGACCTTCAACCTCAGCATCCGCAAGTTCCTGAAGACGGTGGGCGTGAGCTCGCAGCGCGAGATCGAGCAGGCGGTGGCGAAGGCCATGGCGGCGCGGACGATCAGCGGCGGCGAGACGCTGCCGGCAACGATGCGTCTGCAGATTCCGGGACTGCAACTCGATGTCAACTTCGACGGCGAGGTCAGGCTGGAGTAGCTTCCCGCCGGGACCGGATCAATCGGCATTGCCCGAACGATCGCAACTGCCGCATTGAGTCAGTGCGCCGAACATTCGCGAAGGCACCGTGGCGGATTGCAGTCGTTCTACCCAGGGCTGGTCGGCAGCACTCTCCACTTCGTTGGCGCAGCGCTCGCGCTGGCTGGCAGCATCCTGACGAACCGGCGTCGCCGCATCAGAGCCACTGCGACAAGCCCGGCAAACATCAACGCCACTGTGGACGGCTCGGGGATCGCCAGGCTGATCGCCACGTCACCATCGGCCCTCAGGCGCGGGTAGTCGAAGACGTCGAAGGTGGTGGCAAGCAAATGGATCTGATGATTTGGCGCGCAGCGGCCCGGCACATCACAAGTATGCAGTTCCTCGTAGGTTATGCCGGTCGGCACGCCGTCTTCGAAACTGATGACTGCGTCGTTGTGCGGTGTGCGGATCAACACCGTGTTCCGCGAGTCCGCCGGGTCCCCTCCCAGGTACGCCAGATGCTCGTTGCCGAAGGCGTACCCGAACTCGCGTCCAGTGACGAGTTCTCCCGCCAGATCGGTCGCCACGGCCATGAACGACCCACTGTCGGGAACCATCGTGTCGTCGACCGTGAAGTATCCGCTACCGACCACGCCCCAGTAAGAGAACGCCGGACTGGGGTTCAGCGTGAACTGGTAAGTCAACACATCAGCCGTTGCCGGCGGGCTTGCGGATAGCCCAGCCGATGCCCCCAGTGCGAAAACAATACGTACCAGCAGCTGCCTAGCTCGGTGCTTATGCATCTGATGTCTCCCTGAGGAGTGCCAATTCACACGCTAGATGTGTGAAGCCACGGTAGCACCGAGGTCGCTCGATGTCGAGTGGCCGAAGCGCGTGCCCTTGGCCATGGCGCGCGCCTGGCGCGTGTTCTTGACCTTGCGGTTCTCGGTGTAGTCCACGGCCTGGCGGAAGCTGCGATTGTTCGCTTGCTTGTAGACCTTGGCGCAGCGCGTCTCGTCGCCGCATCGCACGACGTAGACCGTGGCTTCCTTGCCGCTCATCGGCTGGCGCGACACGCTGTCGATGAAGCCTTCGTCTTGGAGGGACTGGAGGCGGGCGGGGATTTCATCGGCGGATTGTCGCCGGCGCGCAGCGCCCGCCCGCTGCGGTCAGCGCGGCAACAGCGCCTCGACCAGCTTCTTGGCGAGTACAGCGCTGGAGTTCGGGTTCTGCCCCGTCAGCAGGTTGCCGTCGTACTCGACATGGCTCAGCATCGGCACCAGCGCCGAGTGGAAATCGGCGCCCGCCTTCTTCATGGCGTCTTGCAGCAGGAAGGGCACAACGTCTTTGAGCCCGGAGAGGGTCTCTTCGGCGTTGGTGAAGCCGGTGGCGCGCCGGCCCTTGAAGAACGGCTCGCCGTCGCCGCTCTTGGCGTAGACCAGCGCCGCCGGTCCGTGGCACACGGCCGCGATCAGCTTTCCCGCGGCGTCGTGGCGCGCCACCAGCGCGTGCAGCGTCGCGTCGTGCGCGAGGTCGACCATCGGACCGTGGCCGCCGGGGATGAAGATCGCGTCGAACGTCTGGTTTGCCACCGACTGCAGCGTCACGCTGCTGCGCAGCGCCTGCAACGCCGGCGACCATTCCTTCTGCTGCTTCTCGCTCGGTTCGGTCTTGGGGTCGAGCGGCACCACACCGCCTTTCGGCGACGCCACGGTGACCTCGATGCCGGCCTCGTTCGCGGCCATGTAGGGCACCGCAAACTCTTCCAGCCAGAGGCCGGTCGGGTGATTGGGGGCGAGGCTGTTGCTGCTGGTGGTGACGAAGAGTGCGCGCATGGGTCTGATCCTGAACAAGGAGCCTTGCACTGTCATGCGATCCGGCTCGGCGGGATGTAGGAGGACAACCTGTCACTGCGACAGATCCAGTTGTGTCAAACGTAGCAGTTCGCGGTTCGGTAGCCACCGTCTGGCGGAAGCTGCGGTTGTTCGCTTCCTTGTAGACGTTGGCGCAGCGTGTCTCGTCGCCTCAGCGCACCACGTAGACCGTGGCTTCCTTGCCGCTCATCAGCTGGCGCGACACGCTGTCGATGAAGCCTTCGTCTTGGAGGGACTGGAGGCGGGCGGGATTTTCGTTGGGGGGACTGTCGCTGTCGGAGCTACGGGGACACGGGCACTCTTTGCTGGCGACGTGCTCTCCCGCATCGCTTACCGCAAAGAGGCAGCCGCCCGTCGTTCACCTAGCGCCTTCCTACGTCGAAACAGCGCCTGGAACTCAGGTGTGTGCCTCCCCGTGAGCAGGTAGCCGAAAATTCCAGGAAGGACACTGCGGAGGTGGCTGTAGTCGTCAGCTGCTAGTGGGGCGTAGGGAAAGTCACCTAAGCGGCTGCCAGGGTGAAGGGTTCGAATCCGGTTGTCGTAGAACTCTTGAAAGTAGCGGTAGTCCTTTGGGTAGGCGAGGCCCAAGGGCTCATCGAACGTCCGGTACAACCAATCCCCAGCGTCTTTTGCGCTCGGGTTGTGCTGTCCTATCTGCACGAGATGCCGGAGCACCAGTTGGAATGAGGCGTCGAGAGCGATGAAGGTGTTGACGATCGCCTCTTCTCGGAACTCAACCGTTTGCGCCAGCATGTCTGACTTAACCAGCGCGTAAACCCCTCGCAGCAGGAGGTAGTTGTCCGGCGACATGGCCTCCCAATACCGCTTACGGATCCCCATCTGAAGTCGGGCCGCCGAGAATCCGAAGCCGTGCGGCTTATCGTCAACCACCGCTCGCAGGCCTGCAGTGTCCAACTCTGTCAGCTTCTTGACAATGCACGTACGCAGCTCAGCGATGCGGCGGCTGTTCAGCGGAAACGGATCCACGTACAGCCAGTGATATGGCACCGGGCGGAAAGAGCAGCGTTGACCACCGTCAAAGCGCTCCGTCATCATCATCGAACCAAGTAGCCGAATCTCCTCTGCGTTTAGCCACATGACTTCGCTGTAGGGGAGATGTTCGGGCCACTCATGTGCTGGTGCAACCATGAAAGTGCATTCTTCAGACGCTGAGAACGCACTGGTCGGCGTGATGACGGTGGTGCGGGGATAGACGCCGGACTTCCGCATCAGTGTGATGCGCCACTGGGATGCTGCCGGCAAACGTTCTTCAAGCCTGGGACGCCGACGATCTTCGATCTTCATGCAGCGCATGCTATCGACGGTTAGAGGTCTTATGACTGCACTTTGGCGTTGCTTCTTGGCAGTCGCTCGGCCCGTTTAGAAGTGTGCCAACGGGTCGATCTTGCATGCGGACGCGCGGTGCGATGCAATGTCCGCTCATATGGTCGCATCACCCACCCCTGCGCTGCCGATGCCTCATCTGCGCCAACGGCCGCTTCCCCTTCAACTGCCGCTCGATCCCATCGTTGAGCTGCCCGCGCAGCACCAGCACCTCCTGCAGGTGCCCGTAGGCGCCGGGGAAGCGCAGGTCCAGCCACAGCCACAGCGTGCAGGCGCGTAGCGCCTGCTCCATCGCGTCGAGCCGGCTGTGGCCGTCCACCTGGTCGAGGAACCACGGGGTGCCGGCCTGGCCTGAGTAGGCATGCTGGCCGGCCCAGTCGAGGAAGGCCTGCAGCTGCTGTTCGGTGCGCGTGTCCACCGGCGCCTGCGCGTAGATGAAGCGCTCCTTGAGCGACAGGCGCGCGGCGCAATCGTCGAGCTGCTCGGCCAGCGCCAGCATCTGCTCCAGCTCGGCCACCGCGAAGTGCGCGTCGTCGAGCTTCAGCTGCTCGACGAAGACGCCGAGCACGTCGCGCAGGCGCGTCAGCTGCAGACGCGAGGCGATGGTCTGCACGTGCCAGTTGTTCGGCGCCACCGGCGCCTTGAAGTCGCGCGGCGCGCGCGGCGCCTTCGGCAGCAGCTCGGTCAGCAGCTTCAGCGCGCCGGGCTCGGCCTCCTTCAGCACGCCGACGAAACCTTCCTCGTGGATGCCGAAGCGCCCGGCGCGCCCGGCGATCTGGTGCACCTCGCTCTCGCCGAGCGGGCGGTCGTCGATGCCGTCGAACTTGGTCAGGGTGCTGAACAGCACGCGCCGGATCGGCAGGTTCAGGCCCATGCCGATGGCGTCCGTCGCCACCAGGATGTGCGAGGCGCCTTCGGCAAAGCGCTCGGCCTCGCGCTTGCGCACCTCGGGCGGCAGCGCGCCGTAGATCACGCACACCGGGTGGCCGGCAGCGGCGATCTGGTCGCGCAGCATCAGCACGTCGCGGCGGCTGAAGGCCACCACCGCGTCGCCGAGCATCAGCGAGGGCAGCGGCACCGGCTGCGGCAGCAGCTGCACATGCTGCTTGCGCTCGAAGTGGCGCACGGTGCAGCGCTCGCCGCACAGGCCGAGCAGGTTCTCGATGGCCGGCACCGCGTAGGCCGAGCAGATGACGATGACCTCGCTGGCCGGCACGGCGACGATGGCCTGCGTC